>CAYWMN010000001.1:0-29202 GCA_964459065.1 uncultured Acidobacteriota bacterium
CCGCCCGATGATTCAAGCGGGCAGAACCGTGATTCCCCTCAATGAGTAGAGGACCGGGGCTGGCGCAGACCCTCTGTCTGCGGACGGGCGGCATAAGGTTAAAACCCGCGGATCTAAAGATTCGCGCTACCCTGCTGTGAATTCGTGGCACAATACGTACCGCAGATTTTGCCAACCTGAGCCAAGAGGAGCTTTTAACTATGAAGAGACGTATCAGTGTTCTGACGGCAATTGCGGTGACGCTGGCGACCGCGGGATTGCTGACCGATTGCAGTCAACCCGCCCCGCAAAAGAAAGCCGCCAGCCAGCAAACGGCCTTCACCAGGCCGGCCAGCAAATGGCCGATTCACGATATGAAGCGTCCGCAGCCGCCGGTTGTGACGCCGGGGACGTTCAGCACCCAGGAGACGCCCGGCAAGCCGCCCTCCGACGCCATTGTGCTGTTTAACGGCAAGGACCTTTCCAACTGGCAATCCGTCAAAGGCGGGCCGGCCGAGTGGAAAGTGGAGCACGGCTATTTCCAGGTGGTTCCCGGCACGGGCGCTATTGAGACCCGGCAGAAATTCGGGGCCATCCAGTTGCACCTGGAATGGAGAGAGCCAACCCCTGCCCACGGCACCAGCCAGGGGCGCGGCAACAGCGGGGTCTTTTTGCAGGGGCAGTATGAAGTGCAGGTGCTTGACAACTTCCACAACACCACGTATCCCGACGGGCAGGCCGGAGCCATTTACGGCCAGCACGTGCCGCTGGTGAATGCTTGCCGGCCGCCCGGAGAGTGGCAGACCTATGACATGGCCTTTACGCCGCCGGTGTTTAAGGACGATCAAGTGATTACGCCGGCCTACGTCACGGTGTTTCAGAACGGCGTGCTGGTGCAGAACCACGTGGCGATCTACGGCCCGACCTCGGGTGGCCCTCATCCGTACAACCCGAAGCTGGGCAGCGTCGGTCCTCTGCGCCTGCAGGACCACCACGGCCTGGTGCGCTATCGTGACATCTGGATTCGCGAACTCAAGCCGGTGGACTAAGGAAAGGTCATTCGCATTCGGTAGCTGGTCGATACAAGCGCAGAGGGGGGCGCGATGGGCCCTCCTCTGCGGGGTTTAGCCTGACGAAAAGCCGCCGGCCCCAGTGACGGCGGCGCGGGCTGCCGCGGGCAGCCGAACCCTCAGGCGACCTCGGCGGATTTGGCTTTTTTACCAAGCCCGTGCCACAGGGCTTCCATCTGTTCGAGCGACCGGCCTTTCGTTTCCGGCACAACCTTCCACACAAACAGCGCCGCCAGCACGCTCATGGCGCCATAAATCCAATAGGCGAACCCATGATCGAAATGCTTGACCAGGTAGGCATTGTTGTTGAGAATCGGGAACGTCCAGCTCACCAGATAATTAGCGACCCACTGAGCCGCGACCGCCACGGCCATGGCCTTGCCGCGAATCTGGTTGGGGAAGATCTCGCTCAAGAGCACCCACGTTACCGGCCCCCACGACATGGCAAACCCGGCGATGTAGACCAGCATGCAAATCAGCGCGATTAAGCCTTTGCCGCCCACATAGAAATCCGTGCCCAAAGAAAGCATCGAGACCGCCATGACCAGCGCTCCGATGATCTGCAGCGGCCGGCGGCCGAATCGATCCACCGTCAGAATGGCGACGACGGTGAATACAAGATTGACTGCGCCTACAATGATGGTCTGGAACAGCGCGGCATTGGTGGCCAGGCCCATCCCTTCAAAGATGTCCGTCGCGTAATAGAGCACGACGTTGATGCCGACGAATTGCTGGAAGACCGACAGCGTGATGCCGATGAAAATCAGCAGCCAGCCGAAGGAAAACAATTTGCCGGAGTGATGCTGGCGAAGCGAGGCGCTGATTTCGGAAATTTCCTTTTCGCCCTCTTCCGGCGTCACCAGCCGGGCCAGCACCGCCCGCGCGCCGCTTTCATCTCCCCTCAGCATCAGGAAGCGCGGGGTTTCAGGCACAAAAAACAGGAGGAGCAGAAAAAGGGCGGCGGGAACGGCGCCGGAAAGGAACATGTAGCGCCAGCCGATCGTGTTGAGCCAGACATCGCCTTCTCCCATCTTGGCGATTCCGAAGTTGACGAAGAAAATGATCAGCATGCCCAGCACGATGGCGAATTGGTTCCACGCCACCAGATTTCCCCGCACCTTGGGCGGCGCGATTTCCGCGATGTACATGGGCGACAACATGGAAGCCAATCCCACGCCGATGCCGCCCAGCAGACGATAAAAAACAAAGTTCCACATGTACTGCGGCCCGCCTTGTCCGATGGGGGCAAACAGAAACCAGGGCGTGGAAGCTCCCAGGGCGGAAATCAGGAAAAGAACCGCCGCAATAATCAATCCGCGCTTGCGGCCGATGCGGGTGCTCACCCAGCCGCCGGCCAGCCCTCCGATGATGCAGCCGATCAGCGCGCTGGAGACCACAAAGCCCAGCAGCGAACTCGCGGTGCTGGCCTGAGCGGCGTTGGCCAGATTGGTGAATCGGGGATTGATGAAATAAACCTTCAAACTGCCCACCGCGCCGTTGATCACCGCCGTGTCATACCCGAAAAGCAATCCGCCCAGGGTGGCGATGAGGGTCAGCAAGACGACGTAGGGCTTGAATTGAGTCTTGGACCCATTCGCGCCGCCATCCGGCTTGGAGTTTCGGGATTGTTCGAGTGAGGTGCTTTCTTGATGTTGCATTCTAGCTCCTGGCCACGCCATTGCCTCTAGTGCCGTGGGTTCGTCAGTCTTAACCCGCTGGCGGCCTGCGGCACAAAACCGGCGCCATGGCTACCTGCGGTCCTCCACTTTCGTGATCGACGACCAGGAACAAGCCAGGTGCGCGGTCCTCCGGGGTTGAGGTCCGCGGTTCTTCCGGCAATGCACGTTCAAAACGTTCTATTCTAGCGCATGTCGCGCCGGCAGCAGGCTTTTCTTTGTGGCCGCTGTTTCCTGTCGAGGGCGCGCCTACACAATGGCCCGCTGGCTGCGGCGGTGGGTGGCTGCAGGATCAGCGCTGGCTTTTTTTCTGAATCGTGGCACAATACGTACCGCAGTTTTTGCCAACCTGAGCCAAGAGGAGCGTTTAATTATGAAGAAACGTACAGGTGTTCTGACGGCAATTGCGGTGACGCTGGCGACCGCGGGATTGCTGACCAATTGCAGCAGTCCCAAGCCTCCGCAAAAGAAAGCCGCCACCCAAAAATCGGCCTTCACCAGGCCGGCCAGCAAATGGCCGATCCACGATATGAAGCGTCCGCAGCCGCCGGTTGTGACGCCGGGAACGTTCAGCACGCAGCAGACGCCCGGCAAGCCGCCCTCCGACGCCATTGTGCTGTTTAACGGTAAGGATCTTTCCAACTGGAAGTCCGCCAAAAATGGCGGCCCGGCAAAGTGGACAGTTGGACACGGCTATTTCCAGGTGGCTCCCGGCACGGGCGACATTGAGACCCGGCAGAATTTCGGGGCCATCCAATTGCACCTGGAATGGAGAGAGCCCGTGCCCGCCCACGGCACCAGCCAGGGACGCGGCAACAGCGGGGTCTTTCTCCAGAGCCAATATGAAGTGCAAGTGCTCGATAACTTTCACAACCTTACTTATCCCGACGGGCAGGCGGGCGCTGTTTATGGCCAGCACGTGCCCCTGGTGAACGCTTGCCGGCCGCCCGGCCAGTGGCAGACTTACGACATGGCTTTCACTCCGGCTGTCTGGAAGGACGGCAAGATGGTGAAGCCACCCTACGTCACCGTATTCCAGAACGGCGTGCTGGTCGAGAACCATGTGATGATCTATGGCCGCACCTCGGGCAACCCGCTGCCTCAGAACCTGATGGAGGCAGGCATCGGCCCCTTGCGCCTGCAGGATCACCACGGCCTGGTGCGCTATCGCGATATCTGGGTTCGCGAACTTAAGCCGGTGGACTAAACAACAGCGGTTGGCATCCGGCAAGCGCTCGGCAATCTGCTGCACTCGCAGCCCGGCGCTTGCCGCCTGCGGCCGGAGGGCTTCGCTTCAGGACTGAAAGAAGACGCGGTTTCAGGCCTCGCGGCCTGAACCGGCAAAGATGGCTTCGATTTCTTCAAGCGTTCTGCCCTTGGTTTCAGGCAGGAAGAACGTTACGGTGATGAAATAGAACACCGTGAAGCCGGCGAAGAGCAGAAACATGGAAGTGTAGCCGTAGCGTCCCACGGTGGGCAGGAAGATGGCCGCCAGGACGGTGGCGACGGCTTCGTTGATGACCAGGGCGATGCTCATGCCGTTGGAGCGGATGCGCGTGGGCATGAGTTCCGACAGCGCCAGCCAGACGCAGATGCCCGGCCCCATGGCGTAAAACAACGCAAAAACAAACAGGCTGATGGCCACCAGCCAGCCATTCTTCTGGCTGGGCAGGGGCGTGATCAGCGCATGTTCGATGCGCAAGGGAGCGGTGCGCGCCGGGGCAAGATTGCCGAAGGGGTTGGAGAAGAAAGCCAGCACGCGATTGGCCGGGACGCAGGTTGACCGGTTGAGTTCCATGGGGGTAGCGAGCGGAGCGTTCGAGAGCGCGGTGGGCGTGACGGCGCTGAAATCGCCATAGGAATAGATCACGGTGAGGGTGGCCGGCTGGTCTGCCATTTGGGGGTGCCCGGCGGCGCTGAGCCACTGCCGCTCAAGCTGGGGACTGAAGTGCAGCTTCATGCCGGGCTGCTGATCCACCATGGCCTGGACGGACTGGCGCACGTCGACGCGGTGGCGTTCACCGCGATGGAACAAAAACGCCGTTACCAGCAGCGAGACCACGACCCCGGCCGTGCCTACTGAAAGCAGGAAGGTGCGCCCTTTGCGGTCGACCAGCAACATGCCCACGACGGTGCCCAGCGCCTGCACCACGGTGAAAAGGATGTAGCCCCAATGGGCGTAGACGTCCGACAATCCGCTCTGGATCAGGACGGTGGTGTTGTAGCCGATAATGGAATTGATGCCGGTGGTCTGGTTTAAGGCCAGAATCACGCAGGCCAGCAGAAACGGCAGCACGTATTTGCGCTGCAGCAGGCTTTCAGCCACGCGCCGGGCCGCCGCTTTGCTCTGTTCGGCAGCCTGGGCGCTTTCCATTTCTTCCATCTCGATGTGTGCCTGGCGGGGCTGGCGCGAACGCAACAGCGCCTCCAGAGCCGCCTGCTTTTCGCCTCGCCGGAACAGCCAGCGTGGAGATTCCGCCACGCCAAAACCGCCCAGAACAAACAACAATCCCGGCGGCAGTGAAACCCAGAAGATGCTGCGCCACGCCTGGTCTTTGAAGGCGAACAGAAGCTGCGGATTACCGAGTTTGGCAACCTCCTCCACTCGAAAACTGTAATACATGCCCACGCCGGCTGCCGCCACAATGCCGAGCGTCAGCAGCCATTGGAACATGGCGGTGCCCTGGCCGCGGTCTTCCGGCGTCAGGCACTCGGCCAGATAGAGCGGCACCACCACGCCGATCAGTCCGGCGCTGATGCCCTGGCACAGCCGGCCCATAATCAGCAGCTCGTAACTGTGGGAGAGCGCGATGATGGGAATGCTGGCGGCGAACAGCAGGCCGCTCAAGATCATCAGGCGCTTGCGTCCCATGCGATCGGCCAGCAGGCCGGCAAACAGCGTGGAGATGACGGTGCCCAGCAGGACGGCGGCCACGACAAAGGAAATCTGTCCGGCGTTCAGCCCCGAGGTGGCTTCCAGATAAGGCAGGGCGCCGGCAATGATGCCGACGTCGATTCCGTAGAGCAGCCCGCCCAGGCCGGCCACCAGTTTGAGAACGCGGTTGTAGGTTGCGGGCTGGAGTTTGAATCCCCAAAAGGTTTGCATCGTCGCCTCGTTATCCTGTGTCGCGCTGCCTTCGGGATTCCCGTCCGGGGCGCATGGAAAATAGAGTTGTTCAGTCGGATGACCCGGCCTCCCGCTGCAGGACAGCGATCATTGCACCGGGCCGCTCGATTATACAGGAAGAAATCCCGCAGCGGGAATGCGCATCCATCAAAAACACTTTTGCGCGTCTGACCCTCAGGCAACAGGCCGCCCGCAAGACCTCTACCCATGGAACAGGGTTCTGATGGCCGCCAGGGTCAGGATGCCGGCAACCATAAAGATTACCTGCAGAGCCGCCTTTCGCACGGAGACCGTGCGATGAAGTCCGGGCACCAGATCGCTCATGGCGATGTAAAGAAAACTGGCGGCCGAGAGCGCCAGCACGTAAGGCACCAGCGGTTCGATATCGGAAAGCGCAAAGAAAGCGAGCACGGCTCCGGCGGGGGTCGTTGCGCTGGATAACAGGTTGTAGGCGAGCGCCCGGCCTTTGCTGTAACCACTGTGGAGCAGGATGGCAAAGTCTCCCACTTCCTGCGGGATCTCATGCGCCGCCACGGCCAGAGCGGAGGCAACGCCAAGCGCCGGCGCTGAAAGAAAAGAGGCCGCGATGACGACGCCGTCGAAGAAATTGTGAATGCCATCGCCCAGCAGGATCAGCCTGCCCGCCACCAGGTCCGTGGGACACTCGGGATCGTGGCAATGCCGCCACAGGACCCATTTCTCCAGAATGAAGAAGAGCACCAGCCCCGCAAGCACCGTGGAAAAGACGGGAATGGCGGCTGCGCTTTCGAGCGCCCGCGGGAGCAGTCCCAGAAAAGCTCCCCCCAGCAAGGTGCCGACGGCGAAGCTGACCAGTGAGGAAATCAGCCGGCGCCAAACCTCCTGCCGGAACAGCAAAAGAGTTCCGGCGCAGGCCACCACGCCGACGCTTCCCAGCAGGCTCAAACCGACAATCCACCAAAGCGTGTGCATTTTCTGCGTTCAGTATCCACCCGGACGTTATCCAGCACAAGGCCTCGAAATGGCAATCTTCGCGGCGATAGCCGTGCGCCCGGCGGGGATCGGGAGGCTCGAACGTCTCTTGTTTTGGGGAAGCGCGGGGCGTAGGATGATCGTAGAAGAAGGCGAGTTGAGCTTTCAGGAGGAATCCTTGTCTCCTGCCCTCATAGGACGGCCGGTTTATCAGGCATCTTACAGATCACTATCGATGGGAGGACGCGATGAAAATCTTTGTGGCTGGGGGAACAGGGGTTTTGGGCCGGGCAAGTTTGAAATGCCTGGTTGAAGGCGGACACGAGGTTCGGTCGACAGCGCGGACCCAAGAAAAGGCGGACCTGGTGCGCAGCCTGGGCGCGGAGCCGGTGCAACTTGATTTGTATGACGCTCCGGCGGTGCGCGAGGCGATTGCGGGCTCGGACGCCGTGCTGCGGCTGACCACTCGGATTCCAGCGCTTACCAAGATGCGCGATCGGAGCTCCTGGCGGGAAACCAATCGTCTGCGAACCGAGGGCGCTCGCATTCTGGTGGACGCGGCCATTGCCGAGGGAGTCAAAGTCTACGTTCATGAATCCACTGCCTTCGTCTATGCCGACGGCGGGACGCAGTGGATCACCGAACAGGCTCCGACCGACGATGGCGAGTCAAAAATTCTCCGCGCGGCGCTTGAAGGAGAGCGCGAGGCCGCCCGCTTTTCGCAATCGGGCGGGCGCGGGATTGTTCTGCGCTTCGGCAGTTTCTATGGCCCCGACGCGCCCTCGAGCCTTGAAATGATCGAAGGCATGAGGAAACGCATGATCGTCCAGCCGGGGTCCGGCTCCAATTTCATCTCTTCCATTTACGTGCCGGACGCGGGGCGCGCGGTCGCTGCGGCTCTCAACCTGGAGGCGGGCATCTACAACGCTGTCGATGACGATCCCGTCAGCCTTTCCAAGTACCTCCACACGCTTGCTCTCACCGTGCACGTGCCCAAACCGTTCCGCGTGCCGGGCGCTTTCGGCAAGCTGATGTTCGGCGAAGCCTGGAATTACGTCACGCGGTCGCTGCGGGTTTCAAACGCCCTGCTGAAGAGAGTTTCCGATTGGCAGCCCAGCGTTCCGAGCGTCATCGACGGCTGGCCGCTGGTGACGGGCGAACTCCAGATGGAACCTCGCAAGGCTGCTTAGGCCGGCTGCCGGGACGGCTTATGACCGGGCCTCGGCCCATTGTTCGCCGCGGCTGCGCAGTTGGTCGAGCGCCGCCTGAACCTCTTGCTGTTTGCTTTCCAGTTGCTCGGTACTGGCTCCCGACGGCACGAAGATGGGCGGGGCGATAAAAACCGCCGCCCGGCTGAAGGGATGAGGAATCTGGGTTTGGTCCCAGCTTTTGCGGAAAACGTAGGCTTTGGCAAGGGCGATGTGGAAGCAAACCACCGCCGCTCCCGTTGACCGGGCCAGCAACACCGAGCCGCGCTTGGCGACAAACCTGGGACCGCGCGGCCCGTCGATGGTGAAGGCGGCGTCGCGGCTCCGGCGCAGCGAGCGCGCCATTTCCACCAGCGCCCGCGAGGCGCCGCGGCTGCTGGAACCCCGGGCCGCGCCGTAACCGTGCTTCTGGATGATCCGCGCGATGTATTCGCCGTCAAAGTTCTGGCTGGTCATCACCACGATGCCGCGCTTGCGCCAGAACCAGGTGGCGGAGAAAATTTCGCGATGCCAGAAGGTGTAGATCATCCCTTTTCCGGCCCGGTTCGCCGCTTCCCAATTTTCCCACCCTTCCACGTGCCAGCGCAGCGTGCGGCCGATGGCGAGCACGGCAAGATAACCCACCCAGGTGGCTACAAAGATCTGGGCGCGCTGCCACAGGCTGAATTGGCGGGGATTCTCGCCCGGCTTGGCGGACGGCTTGCGGGAGCTGAGAGGCCTGCCGGGATTGGCCGCTTCTGCGATTTTTTGAGGAGAGTCTGCCATCGATTCGTCCGGGTGTCTCACATCCTTTCGTAGCGCGGCCCGCCTCCGCCTTCCGGGCACACCCAGGTAATAATCTCATAAGGGTCCAGGATGTCGCACGTTTTGCAGTGAACGCAGTTGGACGCGTTAACCTTCAGGCGCCGCCCGGAGCCGTCGTCGCTTGCTTCCATTTCATAAACCGCCGCCGGGCAGAAGTGCTGGCAGGGGTTTCCGTACTCGCGCGCGCAGCGGTTGTTGCAGATGTCGAAATCAGCGATCCGCAGATGGGAAGGCTGATCTTCCTCGTGCTGCGTGCCGGAATGGTAGACGTCGGAGAGCTTATCAAAAGTCAGCTTCCCGTCCGGTCTGAGCTTTTCAACGGGCTGAGGCGCAAAGTCTTCCAGCCTCTTCATGTGCTCATGGTCCTGGCGCAGCGGGTAGCGCCGGTGGAGTCCTCGCCCGCCCGTCAGCATTTGCACGCCCGCGTGGAGGCCGCCGCGCCAAAAGCCTTGTGCGAACGCCTGGCGGTAGTTGCGAACTTTCCAAAGCTCGTCGCGCACCCAACTGGCTTGCCATTTGGAGTTGAATGCACCCATCGCCGCGGCGGAAAAGTCTTCCGCCAGCAAGGCTTCAAAAGCCGTTTCAGCCGCCAGCATGCCGGTTTTCATGGCCAGATGAATGCCCTTGAGCCGCGCGGCAATCAGAAAGCCGGCGCTGTCACCCACCATCAGCGCTCCGGCTGCGGCGGTCGAGGGAATTGAAAAATAGCCGCCTTCCGGGATGGTCTTTGCGCCGTAGCGCAGCATCCGGCCGCCCTTGAGAAGTTTTGCGACCCAGGGGTGAGTTTTGAACCGGTTGAAGCGCTCATGAACGTCAAACCGCGGATCGTCGCAATCGAGGCCGGCCACCAGTCCCAGCGACGCCTGGTGATCCGGGAGGCCGTAAATGAAGCCGCCGCCAAACTGCCGCGAGCTGAGCGGCCATCCGGCGGTGTGGATCACTTGTCCGGGGCGAAGTCGCCCGGCGGGAATTTCCCACAGCTCCTTGACCCCCAGGGAATACGCTTGCGGATTTGACGCGCGGTCGAGCCCCAGCCGCCGGATCAGTTGCTTGGTCAGCGAGCCGCGCGAGCCTTCGGCGAACACCACGACTTTTGCCCGCAGGTCATAGCCGGGTTCGAAATTGGCCTTGGGATTCCCGGCCTTGTCGATTCCCTTATCGTCGGTCCGGACGCCTGCGACGCGCTCGCCGTCATAAAGGATTTCAGAGCCGCTGATGCCCGGAAACAGGCTGAGGCCGGATGATTCGGCCAGATCTCCCAGCCACTTGACCAGCTTGTTGAGGGAAACGACCAGGTTGCCGTGATTGTGAAGAAACGGCGGGACAAGCGGCAATTTCCAGCGACCCGTCCGAGTGAGGAAGTAGACGGCCTCGCCTGAGACCGCTGACTCGATGGGCGCTCCACGGGATGGGTAGTCCGGCACAAGCTCCGCAAGCGCGCGCGGGTCAATAATGGCGCCTGAGAGCGAATGAGCGCCAATCTCGGCGGCTTTTTCAAGAATGTAGATGTTCTCAGGGGAAAGCCGGGGGCCGGAGGCAGGCCCGTCGTCGAGCTTCCGGTTGCGGGCTTCCATCAACTGGGCAAGGCGCAGGCCGCAACTGAGCCCGGCGGGACCCGCGCCGACGATTACGACGTCGGCCTCGAGGGTTTCTCTTGGGACTTCCGGCATCAGGACCAGGCCTCAGCTTGACAAACGCCCCGCGCACCCCGCGACGATTGCTCAGCTTGGTAGCGATAGGTCGCGCCAGGCGTAGAGCTTGAAACCGCGGCCGCGCCGCCTTCTTGCGTCACCAAGCGGAGAATCCGAGACCGCGTTCGCTTACTTGGGTTTGGGCAGGCTCGCGATGTGCTGCTTCAGGACTTCCGCGATCATGCTATCCGAGCCGTATTCCTTTTGAATCTCATTATAAATCCCGCGGGCGCGTTCGGGCTCGGTGGAGCGGTAGGTATCCGCCATGGCCAGCAACGCCGTGGATTTCGGCACCGTCAGCGTGGGATGATTGGCAAGGCTAGCGTAAATCTTTCTCGCCTCGCTGAGTTTGCCGGACTTGGCCAGAGTGCCCGCCAGAGCATAATTCGCGAGGGCGGCGATTTGCTGGTCCGAATTTTGCGCGGCCTGGCGCAGCGTTTTGATCGCGACCGGGTCGTTTCCCAGGCGCGCCTGGCAAACGCCCATGTGCACTTCAGCATAGCCGGCGGCCTTGGTGTGCGGGTAGAGTTTGATGATTTGGCCGAATTGCTTGAGGGCTTCGTCGTACTTGGCCTTGGCGGTCGGGAACATCAGGCCGGCCTGCTGGGGATTGTTCGGGTCCGGCTTGCCGACGCCGGCTTCAAAAACCCCCACCGCAACCTGCAACTGGCTGTTGGCCGCAGCTTCCTGCTGGGCGCGGTGGTTTTTAAACCACATCACTCCGCTGACGGTCACGATGATCGCCGCGCTGATAAGAATAATTGCCTTGAGGTGCTCGCTGACGAAAATCTGGACGTTCTCGATCGCATCTTGAAATTCGTCATGCTTCAGCTGATGCCGCGTGTATCGATCCACAGTTTCTCCTCGTTGCTTTGCTTAGCTCATCTTATCAATCGGATGGAAGGAAGGTCAATGAGGTCGCCGGCCCCAATGAGCCGCCAAACGGGGGCGCCTGGTCAACTACGTGCGCCGGCCGGCCGGTTTTCACGGCTCCGGACCGGCCAAGATTGCTGGTTGACAGATGAGGCCGAGCGGCTTAGAGTAAAAGATTCATATGCTGCTCACACTGGCACATCACCATCACCATTCGAGCCACAGGGTGTGGTGTCAGTGGGTGCTGGCGTAAGAACTTGCAAGATCGGAATCAGTTCGAGCCCGCTGACAGGTTGAGTTAGCGGGCTTTTTTATTTCAGGGAGCATAAAATGATGGACTTGAAGTTTGACGGCGGCTTAATCCCCGCCATTGTGCAGGACAAGAGCAGCGGCGAAGTCCTGATGCTGGGCTATATGAACGATGAGGCTTTTGGGAAAACGCTGGAGACCGGATTCGTTACTTTTTATAGCCGCAGCCGGCAAAAATTGTGGACCAAAGGCGAGACTTCCGGCCACAAGCTGCGCGTCCACGAAGTTCGGGTGGATTGCGATAAGGATGCGCTGCTGGTTCAGGCGGAACTGGCGGGGCCCGGATGCTGCCACATGGGTTACCGGTCCTGTTTTTTCCGCAAGGTCACGGCACAGGGCGAGGAAACCGTCGCCCGGCAGGAATTTAATCCCGATGAAGTTTACGGCAGTTCGAAATAGGAGAATAAGGCATGAAGTTGAAGTTAGGAATCCCCCAGGGAAGCCTTCAGGAAGCTTCCTTGCAATTGTTTCGGCGCGCGGGTTATGAGATCACGGTGAGCTCGCGCTCCTATTTCCCGGTCATTGATGACGGGGAAATCGAATGCATGCTGATCCGCGCGCAGGAAATGGCTCGCTACGTGGAAGACGGCGTGCTGGACGCCGGCATCACCGGCCGCGACTGGATTATGGAGAACAATGAAGCGGCGGTGGTTGAAGTCGCTGACTTGATTTACGCCAAGAACACTTTCGGAAAAGTCCGGTGGGTCCTGGCGGTGCCGGATAAATCCGACATTCAGAGCGTGAAGGACCTGGAAGGCAAGGTGGTGGCGACCGAGCTGGTCAACGTGACCAAGCGCTACCTCGAGAAGAACGGCGTCCACGCCAAAGTGGAATTTTCCTGGGGCGCGACGGAAGTCAAACCGCCGGTTCTGGCCGACGCCATTGTGGAGGTGACCGAAACCGGCTCGTCGCTGCGGGCTAACGGCCTGCGCATTGTGGAGAACGTTCTCGAATCGAACACCAAGTTCATTGCCAATCAAACCGCCTGGAAAGACGACTGGAAGCGCCAAAAGGTGGAAACGCTCATCATGTTGTTGAAAGGGGCGATCGACGCCGCCGGCAAGGTGGGGTTGATGCTGAACGTGCGGCGCAAGGATTTGCAGACGGTGCTGGACGTGCTGCCGGCCTTGAAGCGGCCCACCATTTCCGACCTGACCGACTCCGACTGGGTGGCCGTCAACACCGTGATTGAAGAGCGAACGTCGCGGGAAATCATTCCCCGGCTGAAGTTGGCGAACGCCCAGGGTATCGTCGAGTATCCGCTCAACAAGATCGTCGTCTAAAGCCCGGCGGCCGGGCGCAAAGTGCGATTATGGCAGATCGAAGCACCTGCATTTATTGCGGATCAAGCGACCAGTGCGATCCTGTGTATCTGGCCGCGGCGGAGCGCCTGGGACGCGTGCTGGCGCGGAACAACGTGACGGTGGTCTACGGCGGAGGCGCGACGGGCTCCATGGGGAAGCTGGCCGAAGGCGCGCTGGCCGAGCAGGGCCGGGTAATCGGCGTGATCCCGGATTTCATGGTCAAGATTGAATGGGCGAATCCGAACATCACCGAGACCCTCGTGGTGCAGGACATGCACGAGCGCAAACGGCGGATGATGGACTTGTCGGACTCCCTTGTGGCGCTGCCGGGCGGCTCCGGAACGCTGGATGAACTGATGGAAGCCATCACCTGGAAACGGCTGGGGCTCTACCTGGGGCCGATTGTGATCCTCAACACGAGGTCTTATTACCAGCCGCTGATCCAACTGCTTGACCAATGCATCGGGCAGCGCTTTATGGATTCCAGGCACGCGGGGATGTGGACGGTGGTTGAGGAGCCCGAGGACGTGCTGCCGGCCATTGCCGCTGCCGAACCCTGGAGCGAAGATTGCCGCAAGTTTGCGGCCTTGCGAGAAATCCTTTAAGCTGCGCGGACGGAGCACCTGCCCGCGCTCTTGATGATGAAGGCAAATTGATGATTCCCATCTTTCGCAGCACCGATTCCAAGGCGATGGAGCACCTGGTGCGCTCCCCCGGCGCGGAGCTTAAGAAAGCTGAATCGGTCGCCCGGCGCATTCTTAAGGATGTGCAGAGGCACGGCGACCGCGCACTCGAAGACTGGACGTGGAAGCTGGACGGAATCAACCTGGCGCGCAAGGGAATCACCGTGAAGCGCGCGGAGGTGGCGAAGGCTTACCGCCAGGTGCCGAAGGATTTCCAGCAAGCCGTCAAGAAGGCGGCGCGCAACATTCGCCGGACCGCGCAGCAGCAATTGCCCAAAGGCTGGAAGCTTGATGACCGCTCCGGCGTCAAGCTCAGCCAGATTGTGCGGCCGCTCGATCGCGTTGCGTGCTATGTTCCCGGCGGACGTTTTCCATTGCCTTCGACGGTTCTGATGAGCGTAATCCCCGCGCAGGTGGCGGGCGTTCGAGACATCATGATCACTTCGCCGCGCCCGGCTCCGGCGGTACTGGTGGCGGCGGACCTGCTGGGCGTCAAAAAAGTCTTTCGGCTGGGAGGCGCGCAGGCCATCGGCGCCTTCGCCTATGGAACCGAAAGCGTGCCGCGCGCGGACAAAATTGTCGGTCCCGGAAACCGCTACGTGGCCGCGGCCAAGAAACTGGTGGCGGGTGATTGCGGCATTGATTTCGTCGCCGGGCCCTCGGAGTTGGTGGTGGCCGGCGCGAAGGGCCATCCGGCCTGGATTGCCGCTGACCTGGTGGCCCAGGCCGAGCACGACCTGGACGCCGTGGCCGTCTTTATTACGCCGTCGCAGAAAATGGCGCTCAGCGTCCAGGCCGCGGTGAGCAAGGTTCTGGAACAGCTTCCTGCTCCGGAGCTTGCGGCCAAGGCTCTGGACAGGAACGGCGCCATCGTCGTCACTCGAAGCCTTACTGAAACCATCGATCTGGTGAATGCCTTGGCTCCCGAGCACCTGACGCTGCTGGCTGATGCGGCCCAAAAGCTCCGCCATATTCGATCTGCGGGATCGATCTTTTTGAAGGATTCAAGTCCGGTGGCGGCCGGCGATTATGCTTCCGGACCCAATCACATTTTGCCCACGGCTGGCGCGGCGCGCCTGAGCGGCGGGTTGAGCGCCGCGGATTTCGTCAAGACGATCTCCGTCCAGGAATTGAGCCTGCCGGGCCTTGCAGGCCTCCGAAAATCCATCGTGACGCTTGCCCGGACGGAGGGCCTTGAAGCCCACGCTCATTCGATTGAAACGAGGTTCAACGTTGATGGTTCGACCCCGAAGGGCCGTTGAGCGCCTGAAGCCTTATCGTCCTCCGAGGGAAGGGCGGGGCGGCAAACTGCGGCTGGATTTCAATGAAAACACGGTGGGATGTCCGGCGGTGGTGACACGCGCACTGCGGCGCGCGCTGAACCCTGATCTGCTGTCGCGCTATCCCGAATACGAGGAAGCGAAGAGCACTCTCGCAAAATTTTTCGGCGTCAAGTCCGAAGAGCTGTTACTGGCGAACGGCACTGACGACGCCATCAAAATGATTTGCGACACGTTCGTCAATGCCGGCGACCACCTGGTGGTTCCGGCTCCCACGTTCCCGGTGTATGAATTCTTCCACAGCGTTGCGGGAGGCCGCACAACCCAGGTGCGCTATGACGAAAAGTTTTGCCTTTCGGCCAAACGGCTGCTTGCCGCCGTCACCAAGCGCACGCGCTGGATCGCCATTGCCAGCCCCAACAATCCCACGGGAACGACGCTTGCCAAAAAGGATCTGCGCGCCCTGCTGAAAGGAGCGCCGGACGCCATCGTTCTGGTGGATGAGGCTTACCAGGATTTTTCAGGTGAAACGGTTCTACCCTGGATCAGGAAATACCCGAACCTGGTGGTGACGCGAACCTTCTCGAAAGCGTTCGGGCTGGCGGGCTTGCGCCTGGGCGCGATCCTGACCAACGCGGAGCTTGCCGAGCCCATGCGCCGCGCGCAAAATCCTTTTGCGGTGAACTCCCTGGCGCTGGCCGGCGCTCTCGAAGCCATTCGACATAAGGACTACGTGGCGCAATATGTTGAAGAGGTTCGAGCGAACCGTGAAGAGTTCTGCCGTTTTCTCGACAGCATCGGTATCCCTTACGTGCCCAGCCGGTCAAATTTTGTCCTGACGCGCGTCGGCCCCAAGGCTCCGGAAATTGCCCAGCGCCTGCGGGAACAGAATATCCTGGTGCGCGACTGGAGTTACGATCCGCGCCTGAAAGGCTACCTGCGTTTCACGATCGGCACCACAGCCCAGATGCGCCGCCTGCTCAAAGGGCTTGCGAAGTCCCAGAGCATGATGGAGTCCAGGAACGGCGCCGGCGCCTGGAAAAACTTTGTGACTTACGCTTCAACAGGATGGTTTTCATGAAGGCGCGCACTGCATCGCTCGACCGGAAAACGACCGAAACGGACATTCGGATCCGCCTCAAAATCGAAGGCGAGGGCCGCTACAACGTCTCCACCGGCATCCGTTTTTTCGACCACATGCTGGAGCTTTTTGCGCGGCACGGCGGCTTCAACCTCGATCTCCGTGCGAAGGGTGATCTTGACGTTGACCAGCATCACACGGTGGAAGACGTCGGCATCGCGCTGGGTGAAGCTTTCCGCACGGCGCTGGGCTCGAAGAAAGGAATCAACCGGGCCGGCTACTTTGTAATGCCCATGGATGAAACGCTGGCGCTTGCCGCCATCGACTTGAGCGGCCGGCCTTATCTGGTGATCAACGCCCCCATCCGCGCCCGGCTGGTGGGCGATCTGCAAACCGAATTGCTGGAAGATTTTTTCCAGGGCTTCGCCACCAGCGCTAAGGCGAACGTGCACCTGAAACTGGCCTACGGCCGTTCCAGCCACCACGGGGTGGAGGCGCTGTTCAAAGCTTTCGCGCGGGCCTTGCGCTATGCCTGCTCGCATGACGCACAGATGAAGCGCCAGCTTCCATCCACCAAAGGACTTCTATGATCGGCGTGATTGATTACGGAGCGGGCAACGTCGGCTCCGTGCTGAGAGCGGTCGAATATCTGGGCTTCCAGGCGCGGGCCATTCCCGACGCGCAGGAACTGGCTGCGGCGTCCAGAATTATTCTGCCCGGCCAGGGGCACTTCGGCTCCATGATGGCCAGGCTTCGGGAAAGGAAGATGCTGGACCCTTTGCGGAGCCGGATGGACTCTGGCGACCCTTTCCTGGGAATTTGCCTGGGCCTTCAGGCGCTCTATGAGGCCAGCGACGAAGCTCCCGATGTTGCCGGTTTGGGCTGGTTGCCGGGGCGCGTCCAACGCTTTGAGGGGATCTTCAAAATTCCTCACCTGGGCTGGAATCAGCTGGAAATCCAGCGGCCGGAGGGAATCTTCCGCGGCGTTGCCAACGGCAGCTTTGCCTACTTCTGCCATTCCTATTACGGGCCGGTGACCGATGAGGCCGCCGCCGTCACCGAGTACGGCCAGCGCTTCGCCGCCGCTATTGAGATGGGCTCGGTTGCGGCCGTGCAGTTCCATCCCGAAAAGTCCGGCGATGTGGGGCTGAAGGTGCTGGAGAACTTCTTGAAAGGGTAGCAAAACCGCCGGACAGGAATCTATGTTTGCGAAACGCATTATCCCGTGTCTTGATTGCAAGGACGGCCGCGTGGTCAAGGGCGTCCAGTTTGTCAACCTGCGCGATGCGGGCGATCCGGGCGATCTGGCCGCAATGTACAATACTGAGGGCGCCGACGAACTGGTGATGCTGGATATTTCGGCGTCGCGCGAAGGCCGGGCCACCCTGATGGACACGGTCAACCGCGTGGCCAAACGGCTTTTTATCCCGCTTACGGTGGGCGGTGGCGTGCGCGCTCTCGATGACGCACGGCGGCTGCTTTCCGCCGGCGCCGACAAAGTGGCCATCAACACGGCGGCCGTGGAAAATCCGGACCTGATCAGTGACCTCGCGGCCCGTTTCGGGCGCCAGGCGATCGTGGTGGCGATTGACGCCAGGCGGCAGCCGGGTTCTCCGCCGGCGGAGCCGCACTGGAACGTGGTGACCTACGGCGGCACCAAGGACACCGGAATCGACGCGCTCGAGTGGGCGCGGCGAGTGGATTCGCTGGGCGCGGGAGAAATTCTGCTGACTTCCATGGACGCTGACGGCACGCAGGCCGGATTCGATTGCGACCTGACGGCCACCATCGCCCGCGCCGTGCCGATTCCCGTGATTGCCTCGGGCGGCGCCGGAAAGTTGGAACATTTTGCCGAGGTGTTTTTGCGCGGAGCTGCGGATGCGGCGCTGGCAGCGTCGATCTTCCATTTTGGAACTCACACCATCCGCAGCCTGAAGGAACATCTCCGCTCGGAAGGAGTTTCGGTTCGACTGTGATTATTCCCTGCATTGATCTCATGGGGCGTAAGGTGGTTCAGCTTGTCCAGGGCAGGGACAAGGCGATTGAACTTCCCGACCCTTTTGCCGTTCTCGAAAAGTTCAGCGAATACCCGCAAATTCAGGTGATCGATCTCGATGGCGCCATGGGCCGCGAGTCGCAGGCCGACATTGTCCGCGAACTCTGCCGGCGAAAGCCTTGCCGGGTAGGCGGAGGCATTCGCACCGTGGACCGCGCCGTCCAGGTGGCCGGCGACGGCGCCTACAAAATCATCGTGGGCAGCGCGGCGTTTACGTCGAACGGCATTGATGAGGAATTCCTTCGCGCGCTCGCCGAGAGCGTGCCGCGCGAAAAAATCATGCTCGGCGTTGATTGCCTGGGCGACCACGTGGCCATCCACGGATGGAAAGAAACGCTTCCGCTGACTTCAAGCGAAGCCCTGCCGCAGCTCGAAGCCTATTGCTCGGAATTCCTTTGCACTTACATTGACGCCGAAGGCAAGCTTCAGGGCACCGATCTCGAATGGTTCCGCAAGTTGCGCGGCGTGACGCAATTGCCCATCACCGCGGCCGGGGGCATTACGACGGATGAAGAAATTCGCGCCCTTGACCAGATCGGCATGAACGCAGCGCTCGGCATGTCCATCTATCGCAAAACCTTCCCGGAACTGTTTCAAGGCCGGCCGAACTCCTGAAATTCAAACCTTATCGCGATACCTGGGCGGGTGGGGAGCGGTCCGCGCCTCGCGGCCCAAGCCACTCCAT
The DNA here is from genome assembly GCA_964459065.1 of uncultured Acidobacteriota bacterium. GTDB lineage: Bacteria > Acidobacteriota > Terriglobia > UBA7540 > UBA7540 > JAMCXS01. The sequence continues at coordinate 18,778 of CAYWMN010000001.1, forward strand.
GAGGCTGCGGAGGGGATGGCCCCCCGCGTGGCCGCAGCCCTCCCACTTTGGACCCGTCCTGCTCGGCTACTGCGCAGTGGGCGTGAGCGACACGTAATCGGTTTCGGTTACTTTGGCAGGCTCCGTCATCGCTTTCAGCATCGCCAGGCTGAAATCCTTATCGAGATCCTGCGTGAACAGGTCCGGCGCCTGGCCGGAAGTGACCGGTTTATCCAGGATGTAGTTGAAGCTATGCATCCCTTTGTGGATGGTGATGCTCTTGAACAGATTCGGCGCAAGCGCTCCCGCCACGAGCGACACCACCTGCATTCGACAGCCGGAACTCTCCAGCCGGACCGACGACGGATGCCAGCGGTTCTGGGCCCACCGGGTGATGCCAATCAACTGCGCAGCCTCAAGACCCAACGGAGGCGCGCCGACGGTTGTGAACAAATAACCCAGGTTCCCGATGTCGCGGCTGATGGGGTTGGCGTCTCCCGTAAAAAGGACGGAGAGCACCAGTACTTGTTCATTGCGTTCGATCCGGTCGGCGATTTCGGGTTCATGGTCCCACACTTCTTTATCGGCGCCCTTGCGGCCCTGGTCATTGATGACCACGGTGAGGGGCGCGTTGCGGGGTGTCCAGACGGACTGCGCCCACACGCCCGTGGCGCTCAAGCCGTTGGAGAGGGTAAAGCGGAAAGAAATCGACCGGACGGTATCGTGATGGGTGTCCTTCATGTACCAGGGGTGAGCCACTGTGACTTGTTTGTAGTGCACCAGCTTGCTGAGCTTGGTTCGCTCGGAGGCGGCCCAGGAGGTGCGCGTTGCAGGGTCCGAGGGAACAGCCGGGTGATGGATTTCAGAACCAAGCTGCCGGGCGAGCCCCAGGATGGTCAGGTTGTTCGGCACGCCGGAAGCTAACTGGGTGTAGCTCTTGAGGTACTGTCCAACCCGAATTTCTTTTGGCTTCATCGGAAGATGGAAATAGGTGCAAAGAAACCGGTAAGCCTGTTGCCGGTTGGCGCGTTGATAGTTGTGCGCGGAGACCTGGGTGTTGGTGTAAAACTGCAGTGCGTCTTCCTTGCCGTATAGGCGGAAGAACGGCTTGATCTGGGTATAGATGTAGGGTTTTACCAGCGGCGCCCGGAAGCAGCAGGAATCTTCCGCGTTGTTAATTTCGAGGGTGGGCCGGGGCGCCATCATGGCGGTGAAGGTCTGGTATCCCTGGCCCAGCAGCAGGTTGGGAGGAAGCTGCTCGTAATCGCCCGGTTCGCCGGGCAGGCGCTCGAATCTTCCCTGGAGCGAAGTGAAGCCCGCCACCGGAATGGTCAACTTGACCCTTGTGTCCAGCGAACTCAGCATGATCGTCTGCCAGCCGCCGCCTGAAAGGCCCGTCACGGCGATCCGGCTCCGGTCCACGTGGGGATCGTTGTACAAATAGTCGAGCCCGCGGCGCATGGCCAGATAAAACAGGCCCACGCCGCTCGCGCCCACCAGATCAAGGTCTGAACCGAAATAGTGCTGGTTGCCCTTGATGCGCAGCTCGCCCATGTCGATAAAGGCGATGCTCAGCGCCACCATCCCGCGCATTGCCTGGTTGATGCAGAGCTTCTGCTCAAAGGGTGAGGCTTTCCCGGTGGGGAAGTGCCCCAGCACGTCCAGCACGCCGGGGACCTTGCCCGTCAGGTGGGCCGGCTCGTACAAGACCGCCGTGGAATAGAGGCCTGGAACAACTTCGTAGCGGAATTTGCGCAGGCGGTAGCCGGCTCCGGCAGGCACGGGAACGGCTCCCATGTCTTCAAACTTCGGCGGAGCGTCCACCCAGGACTTCGGCCAGCCGTGGTAAATGACGTCGTTTAAAACGTGCTGGCGGATTTGCTGCGCTTGCCGGGTCCACTCGGCGCCGGTCGCAGGCGTGGGCAGCGCGGGAACATGCTTCATAAGAAACTGCTGGACCTGGTAGGTGACAATCTGCGGCCCCTGCAACGGGGTGGGAAGAAACTGATGCACGGTGCGGGCAGTGCTTTGAGCCATTGCCATGGCGCTCCCCATCAGGATGAAAACCGGCAAAAGAAATTTAGTTCGCATGGATGCTCCTCAATCAATGAAATTGGCCTGTTCGCAGGGCCCAGCGCCAAAGTTGACGCGCGTCAATAGCTTCACGTTCTGACGGTTGTCACAGCATAACGCATCTTGGGCGTCTGTTGCACAGAATGAAACCCGCCTGGGGCCCGGTGCGGGTTCGGCCGAAGGCGAATCTCCCGGCCTGGGGGCAAGCGGGCGCCGCTTATTGCAAGAGTCCCTTGGAGCGGCGGCGCCGGCGGGCATCAAGGGTGCGCGGTTCAGCAGTCGGAAGCGCCGTTGATGGAGATTTGCGGGAATCCGATATTAGTTGCAGAAAGCAAGTGTCAAGGTGTATACAAACTGGGGGAGGCTTTCCGTTGGCGTCAAAGGGTTTATGGGCCCAGCCCTCGTCGAGGCGGCAAGGATTTCTGGCAGTGCCAATCGCGCAGTCGTGAGGAATTGGAACTGTTTCACCTTCTCCCCTATCAATTTTCTATGGAGGCCGTATGCGTCTAGTCAACGGCTTGTTCCGAGACCACAAACTGTTTCTGCTGCTCCTGCTAAGCGCGGTGCTCTTTACGGCTTGCGCGCAGCAACCGCCCCCTGAGACGGGAACGGCACCCGGTTTCTTTTTGGGCCTATTCCAAGGATTTACGATGCTTTTCAGTTTTATCGGAAGCATTTTCATGAATGTCAGGATCTATGCCTTCCCGAATTCCGGCTTCTTTTATGACCTGGGGTATGTGCTTGGGGCTGGCGGCTTCTTTGGCGGTTTGGGTAGATTCCGTTGAACTGCCGGTGGCGCCGGTTCTCTGCAGCCCGCGGATTGGCAGAAGGGAGGATGGGAACTACTCTGCCGTGTTTTCCAGGTTTGACAGCCAGAAATACACCGCCTCCTGTGAGTGTGCGGAGGCTATCCGGACGAGAACTCTAATATTTTGAGCCTGATAATTTAAACTCGTCCGGACGGCCTAAGAATCTGTGGCTATGGAATAAGGTAGGATTTCTAGTTCAGTTTGGAATTAGGGAAATTCAGGGGGGCTTGTAGATTCAGGTAGTGGTGGGGATAACTCAGGACCTGAATACGGACAGAAGTCAGGCCAGCGCGCAGGAATCCCAGTCGCTTGGCCGCTCCCTTGGAAACGTCCAGGATTCGAGTGCGAGGCACCGGCCCACGATCATTGACTTTCAGAATCAAAGACCGGTCGTTTCGCAGGTTGGTAACCTTAATTTTGGTGCCCAGCGGCAGTTCTCGGTGAGCGCACGTGAGCGCCTGCTGGTTAAAAAGGGCCCCACTTGCGGTCGGGTTGCCTTGGCAATCCGGTCCGTACCAGCTGGCGACGCCCGTCTGGCTGCCGATTGCCGCAGCCGAGGGAGCCTCCAGCATTTTTAGTTGAGGGGGGCTAGCTTCAGATCGCGCTGACAAGGCCACCATCGCGGCCACCGCGCAACCTAGTACCAGATTTCTCATTCAACCTCCGTTTTGATTTGTTGTTTCCTGGCCAGGCAATTCCTGGCCGATCAGCCTGCATACGGCTCACAAAGCTTATATAACTACCGTAGGAAAGATTGGCAAAGGGTGTCAAGGCTAATAGCATCAACAACCTACCGACCGGACGGTAATGCGAAGCGGCGATTTCCCGCGTACGCCGCGCCCCGTTTTTCGAGTGCCTCGGTGCCGCCTGGCTTCGTGGCTGCGAGCTTCCAGCGGCGAAGCGCTCCTGGAGATTTAGTGCGGCAGGAAGGGGGAGAGTAGCAGCCGGGCGGCGAGGCCCATGAGGGTGGCAAGGATCAAGGTGTAGACCGTGGCCAGGAGGGTCATTCGTTTGCCGATTTCCTTGGCCAGGGCTACCAGCGTGGCAAGGCAGGGAATATAGAAAGTAATGAAGATGGTAAAGACGATGATTTGCGTGGAAGAAAGGACCGTTGCCACCGAGTTCGTGCCCAGAGCCTGCGTCAGCATGATCAGAGACAGCTCTTTGCGGAGGACGCCGAAAATCAGTGTTGTGCCGACCACGGCCGGCAGACCCAGGAGCTTGGTCAGCGGGCTCAGCATCAGGTTGGCGTACTGATCGAGGTTCAAGTAAGAGGCCAGTCCCAACACCAGGCTGCCGCCGATCAGCAGCGGCCAGCTCAGCACGATGAACTCCCGCAGGCGCATCCAGACCTTGCGGGCCAGGACGCGGGGCACCGGCCATTGGTAACGCGGCACTTCGAGAATCATGCCGGCGCTGACCTCCGGCCACAGGCGGGCCAGGATGCAGCCGGAGACAATCACCACCAGAGCGTTAAAGCAGAAAATTGCCAGCGCCCACATCGGGCCCAGATAGAAGGCCACCAGGGCGAAGATGACGGTTGAACGCGCCGAGCAGGGGACAAGCGTGGCGAGGACGGAAGCTAGAAAGCGGTCGCGGCGCGAGGGCAGGATGCGGGTGGCCATGCAGGCCGGAACGCTGCAGCCATAGCCCAGGACGATGGGAAGCATGGAGGTTCCGTGCAACCCGACCCGATGGAGCAGGCCGTCCATCAGATAGGCCACCCGCGGAAGGTAGCCCACATCCTCCAGAAAGGCCAGCCCAAACAGAAACGGTAGCAAATAAGGAAGGACGATTGCCGCTCCGCCCTGCACTCCGTCCAAGAGGCCTGCGGTGACGGCGTGCGCAAGGCCCCCGGCAGGAACCCGGGCCAAAAGGTATGCCGACAGCAGGTTGAACTTTGCTGTAAGAGCGTTTTCCACGATCGACCCGAAACCGAAGACCGCCCAGAAAAAAGCGATCAGGATCAGGAAAAGGAACACATATCCCCACAGAGGATGGGTCAGCAAGTTATCCAGAGCCGCGCGGGGATCGGATTTGGGCCGGGTGACTGTGGCCGAGTGCTCAAACAGCCGCATGGCACGGTCGTGACGCTCTGACATGACGACGGATTCCGCCGGGCGGCCGCGGGTATGCTCCAGCTTGGCGCGTGACCGGCGGGCCGAGTTTAGGGCCTCCGGAGCGGCCGCGCCGCAGATCATCGGGTCGTTTTCGAGCAGCTTGACGGCCAGGAAGCGGCTGGGAAGATTCTGAGGGTTGGGGGTTGAATCGAGTCGGCGCTCGATTTGCTCCACCTCCTGCTCAACGTCGTGGTGCCAGGCGATAAACTCAGCCGGCGCGGGAGGATTCTGGGTTTGCCGGAGCGCCTCTTGAAACAGTTCCCGGACTCCCACGCCGCGGTACGCAACCGCCTCCACGACGGGCAGCGCCAGCAGCTTTGAGAGCTGCCGGGTGGAAATCTCGGTTCCCCGGCGCCGCGCTTCATCCATCATGTTGAGACAGACAACCATCGGAACGCCCAGTTCGCGCAGCTCCAGCGTCAGCTCCAGGCTTCGGCTGAGCAGGGAGGCATCCAGAACGTTAATGATCAGGCTGGGATTTTCGTTCAGGAGAAACTGCTTGGCGGCATTCTCGGCGGGGTTTGTGGAAGTGAGGGAGTAAATTCCGGGCAGGTCGACCAGCTGGGCGACCTGGTGATCAAGCCGTACGCGGCTCCAGGCAAGCTTGACGGTTGTGCCGGGGAAATTGCCGGTAGCGGTCCTATATCCCCCCACCGAGTTGAAGATGGTGCTCTTGCCGCAATTCGGCTGGCCCACCAGGGCGATCTTCATTCCAGTTTCCACACGACCACTTTACGCGCCATGCCCCGACCGATGGCCACCATGCTTCCTCCTGATTCGACCATGACAGGGCCGCCCAGGGGTGCGCTGCGCCTGACCACGAGCGTGGCGCCGGAGCGGATTCCCAATTGAGCCAGTTGGAGAGTAGCGGCTTGGCCCGCCGCGATTCGCGCCACCTTAACTCTTTGTCCTGCCCGGATCTCTTCCAGCGTATGATCGGACGATGGTTCGGTGGGTTTTGATCTGTGCTCGCCGGAGCGCTTGTTCAGACGTGATGCCATGCGGATAACCGTATACCTCAGCTTATCCTAAGCTCAAGGCCTCCTGCAACTCGAATGGGCCTGGGATTCCAAAAACAAGCGTATTTGCCCGCTGCGGGCTTGCTTGCGGGCCCTCCGTCGGGTGGTGGAATACGCCCTAAGGGCCTCACAGTTGACGCTCTGCGGCTTTTTCGCGTACAGTACAGTTTCAAAATCGGCGCTCCACCCAAAGAATTAAGCCGAGCCTGCGCATGCTGCCCTCGGACTAAGCCGGGGCGGGGCCTCTTTCCTAATGCGAGAACCGTTGCTTCGCAGATCCTTCCGAAGGCTTTCCCTTTTGCTCCTGGCCGTCGGCCTGGTTCATTCCGCGCTGGCGTTTGACCCTGTGGCGGCGCGGCACGGCATGGTGGTGACGAGCGATCCCGTGGCCTCGCGGGTGGGCCTCCAAATCCTCAAAGGCGGCGGCAATGCCGTGGACGCCGCCGTGGCCGTGGGTTTTGCCCTGGCCGTCGTCTACCCTTATGCCGGAAACATCGGCGGAGGCGGATTTATGCTGATCCGCCTGGCGGACGGCAAAAAAGCCCTGATCGATTACCGGGAAGAGGCGCCCGGCGCGGCCACGCGCAACATGTATCTGGACTCGCACGGCAAGGTGATCCCCGGAGCTTCCACCGTCGGAGCTCTTTCCGTGGGCGTGCCGGGAACCGTGGCGGGGCTGGCGCGGGCCGAGCGCGAATACGGCAAGCTGGGGCTCCGGCGAGTGATGGAACCCGCCATCCGACTGGCCGCGGAAGGATTCCCGGTCAGTTACTGGACCGCGCAGTCACTCAAAAGCCACCAAGCGCTCCTTTCGAAATTCCAGGACAGCCGACGCATTTTTCTGCGCAACGGGAAGTTTTACCGACCCGGTGACATTCTGAAGCAGCCGGAGCTTGCCCGGACGCTGCGGATGATCTCGCGCGATGGCCCCTCGGCCTTTTACCGCGGGCCGATTTCCAGCGAGATTGTAGCGACCATGAAGAAGTACGGCGGGATCATTTCTCGCCGCGACCTTGCCGCCTACCGGGCCATCGAACGCCGGCCGCTTGAAGGGCATTTCCGGGGGGATGACGTCCTTGCGCCGCCGCCGCCAAGCTCGGGCGGAGTGGCCCTGATTGAGATGCTGAACATTCTTGAACCTCTGCGCCTGGGCCCGCCCGATTCCTACGCGTCCATGCACTTGATTGCGGAAGCCATGCGGCACGCTTACGCCGACCGGGCGGCCTTCCTGGGTGATACGGACTTTGTTTCCGTGCCCGTCAAAGGGCTGACCAGCCGCGCCTACGCGGCAAAGCTGCGCGAAGAGATTCTGAACTCGAAGCCCGATGCGCCGATCGCGGCCGGCCGGCCCCAGGTTGTTGAGAGCACCCAAACCACGCAGTTTTCCGTCGTGGACGCTTCGGGCAACGCGGTTTCAAACACCTACACCATTAACAACGGTTACGGCAGCGGCGTGACGGTGGCCGGAGCCGGATTCCTGCTGAACGATGAGATGGACGATTTCACCTCCAAGCCCGACAGCCCCAACATGTACGGCCTGATCCAGAGCGAGGCCAACGCCATCGCGCCGCACAAACGCCCGGTGTCTTCCATGACGCCGGTGATTGTGGTCAAGGGGAACAAGGTCCGGCTGGTGCTGGGTTCGCCGGGCGGAGCAACCATTATCAACACCGTGCTGCAGGTGCTGCTGAACGTGCTGGTTTACAAAATGGACGTTTTGGCAGCGGTCTGCGCGCCGCGCTTTCACGACCAGTGGCGGCCTGACCAACTGAGGCTTGAGAGGCGGGGATTTTCCGCTGACACGATTGAAAAGCTGAAGGCGGCCGGATACAAAGTGGTGGTGGGTGATAGCATGGGGGAGTGTGAAGCGGTTGAAGTGGACCCTGAAACCGGCTGGCGCTTTGGCGCAGCGGACCCGCGCGGCGCTGGAAAGGCGGTGGGATACTGATGGACTTTGCTCTTTCGACTCATCTATTTGTGAACGAACGGCTTTCGCCGCACATCCTGGACGGGATTCTGGGCGCCGGTTTCCGAAAAATTGAAATCTTTGCAGCGCGCCAGCATCTGGACTATTTCGATCCCAATCATGTGGGCGACGTGGCGCAGTGGTTCGAAGACCATGACACGGAGCTTACATCTCTGCATGCGCCGCTCTATGCAGACCGCGAATGGGGTCGAGGCGGCGGCCTGGCTGTTTCCGTGGCCTATCTTGAACGCCGCAAGCGCATCGATTCCATGGAGGAGATCAAGCGGGCTATCGCCGTGGCGGAAAAAGTGCCCTTCCGCTACCTGATCCTGCACCTGGGCCTGGCCGGGGAAGAGTTCGACATCGACAAGTTCGACGCCGCTTTCACGTCGCTTGAGCACCTGAACATTTTTGCCAAAGAGCGCGGAGTGAGCATCCTGCTGGAAAATATTCCCAGCGGATTGACCGCCCCCCAGCGCCTTTTGCAGTTTATCCGCTACACCCACATGGGCCTGAAGGTCTGTTTTGACACGGGGCACGCCCACTTGACCGGCGGCGTGCGGCAGGCGTTCAACATCCTGAAAGACCACATCGCCTCAACGCACCTGCACGACAATCGAGGCGAAAAGGACGATCACCTGATGCCCTTTGAGGGCGGCATTGACTGGGAGGAAGCCGTGCGTGATTTCCGCAGCGTTGAAGGCCAGTTCCCGCTGCTTTTTGAACTGCGCAACTACGGGCCGGAGGCGAGCAGCTTCAGCCGCCTGCGCGAAGTGATCCAAAAAATGGAGGGTATCCGGTCAGTATGAATCCGACTGCGCCGCCGACGGTGGAAATTCGCAATGCTCATCAGTTTGTGGATCAGGAAGTCGTGATCCAGGGTTGGCTTTATAACCTTCGCGCGAGCGGCAAAATCCTTTTTCCTATCTTCAGAGACGGCACGGGCCTGATGCAGGGCGTCGTGGTCAAAAGCGCCGTAGCGCCGGAAGTGTTTGCCAAGGCGCGCCAGTTGACGCAGGAATCTTCCCTGCGAGTGACGGGCAAGGTGCGCGCGGAGGCCCGCGCCCCGGGCGGAGTTGAACTGGGCGTTTCCGGGCTTGAAGTCGTCCAGTTGGTGCCCGCCGATCAGCATTATCCCATTACGCCCAAGGAGCACGGCGTTGAGTTCCTGATGGACCATCGCCACTTGTGGCTGCGCTCGACGCGCCAGCATGCCATCCTGAAGGTTCGGCACGAGATCATCAAGGCTTGCCGTGACTTTTTTGACGACCGCGGCTTTACGCTGGTCGATACGCCCATCCTGACGCCCAGCGCCTGCGAAGGCACCACCACGCTGTTCGAGGTGGATTACTTCGACGAGAAGGCTTACCTGACCCAATCCGGGCAGCTCTATAGCGAGGCGGCCGCGATGGCCGTGGGCAAGACTTATTGCTTTGGGCCCACCTTTCGCGCGGAAAAGTCCAAAACGCGGCGCCACCTGACCGAATTCTGGATGGTTGAGCCGGAAGTGGCTTTTGCCGGCCTTGATGACATTATGCCGCTCGCCGAAGAGCTGATCGCCTTTGTGGTGGGGCGCGCCGTCGAGCGCCGCCGCGCGGAACTTGAGACCCTGGGCCGCGATATTTCGAAGCTTGAAGCGATCAAAGCGCCCTTCCCGCGCCTGACCTATGACGAGGCTGTGGAGATTCTCAAGGAAAAAGGAAGCGAAATCACCTGGGGCGGTGACTTTGGCGGCACGGATGAAACGTTGCTTTCGGAAAAGTTTGACCGGCCGGTGATTGTCCACCGCTACCCCAGCCAGGTCAAGGCCTTTTATATGGCTCCGGACCCGAAACGGCCGGAAGTGGCCTTGTGCGTGGATGTGCTGGCGCCCGAAGGCTACGGCGAAATCATCGGCGGCGGCGAACGTCTGGCGGATTATGACCTGCTGCTCAGCCGCATTGAAGAAGCCCAACTGCCCCGCGAGGCCTTCGACTGGTACCTGGACCTGCGGCGCTACGGCAGCGTTCAGCACGCGGGCTTCGGCATGGGCATCGAACGCGTGGTTGCCTGGGTCTGCGGCCTCGAACACGTTCGGGAAACCATCCCCTTCCCGAGAATGCTCTACCGGCTGCGACCGTAATGGATCGTGGCGGCTACGGCGCGCTTCTTGTGCTTGGGGATTTTATATCGGGCAACCCTTACCGAGGGTGTCATTCCGAGGAGCCGAAGGCGACGAGGAATCTCGCCCTGAAAGACCTGTGCCGCCGACTGCCATTGTTGCGGCCTGCGGTTCTTCCCCGATATTCCGATGAAAGGCTGCGGGCCTGAAATTCGCAGGGCTTTGCATTACGGTCCGCGTGAAAGCTGGTTAATCAAAGTCGCAACGCTCACCCTCACTCAACGATCAGCTAAAGCGCCAACGGAACCATCTTCGAGCGCCGGATGCGGCGGTCGCGGGTCAGAAGGGGAATCTTTTC
>CAYWMN010000001.1:29302-44107 GCA_964459065.1 uncultured Acidobacteriota bacterium
TAGATCAGAATGTGCGTGTCAAGATTCAGCATGCCACTTGACGCCGGTTGAAAAGATATCGCCTTTGATTTTGATCTTGCCTTTCATGCACCCGTAATATTTTGCGATGTCCGTGGGCACAATGGGCATGACTTTCGCCACGGGCCGGCCGCGTTTGGTGACGGTGACGCCTTCGGGCCCGAGCTGATCGAGAATCTTCAGGCACTTGGCCTTAAACTCGCTGGCCGACACGGCCCTGCCTTTTGCTTTCATCGTACCCTCATTATGCCAGATGACCAGCGAGATAAGAACTTTCAACCCGTCAGACAGGCGTCGAGTTGTGCGGGTTGCAAAAAAGCGCTACTCCGTTGGGCTTCGCTTCACGATATGATACGAGTTTGCCTTTCAACCGATTACGAAGGGCGGGTGAAGATTTATGAAAATCCGCATTCTTGGAATTCCGCTTGATCTGGGCCAGCAACATCGGGGCGTGGACATGGGGCCGTCGGCGGTGCGCGCAGCTGGCCTGAACTCCGCGCTGAAGGGTCTGGGGCATCAGGTGGAGGACGCCGGGAACATCCACGTGCGGATTGCCGAAGAGCAGCCCTTCGGCGACCGCCGCACCAAGTATCTGAACGAGATTGCCGAGACGTGCCGCGAGGTGGCCGAGCGCGTCCATCAAACGCTTGAAGCGGGCATGTTTCCGCTGTCGCTCGGCGGCGACCATTCGATTGCGGTGGGAACGCAGGCGGGCGTTTCAAAGTTCTATCACCAGCGGGGAAAGACAATCGGCTGCATCTGGATTGACGCGCACGGTGACATGAACACACCGGAGACGAGCCCCAGCGGCAACATCCACGGCATGCCGTTTGCCGCTTCCCTGGGTATGGGTCCGGAGGCGCTGACGCGGATCTTCGGGTACGCTCCCAAGTTGGAGGCGGGCAATTGTGCTCTGATCGGGGTGCGCGACCTCGACGGCCGCGAGCGCCGCCTGATGAAAGATTCCGGCGTGCATGTTTTTACCATGCGCGATATTGATGAGCACGGCATGCGCGCGGTGATGGAAAAGGGCATTCGGCTGGCGGGCGAAGGCACGGCCGGTTTTGTCGTATCCTTTGACATGGACGCGCTCGATCCGCAGGAAGCGCCGGGTGTGGGAACTCAGGTGCGGGGCGGCATCACGTTCCGTGAAGCGCATCTGGCCATGGAAATGATCGCAGACAGCAGGAAGATGCTGGGGCTGGAAATTGTGGAAGTGAATCCCATCCTCGACGTCCTCAACAAAACAGCCATTCTGGCGGTGGGACTCGCAGCTTCAGCCATGGGGAAGAAAATCATATGAGAAAGAAAGTGCGCGTGGGAGTGTTGTTTGGTGGGCGCTCGGGTGAACATGACGTCTCCGTGACGTCGGCGGCCTCGGTGATCAAGGCGCTCGACCGCCGGAAGTACGAAGTGGTTGCGATCGGCATCAGCCGCGAGGGCCACTGGTACGCCGCCGCCGAAGCGGTTGAATCTCCCGCCGAGGTCTTTAAGAAATCGAACCGGGTGATGCCGTCGGCTGATCCTTCGGAACCGGGCCTTGCGCCGCTGGGCCCGGCGCGCGGCCGGCGCAAGATCGGTGTGGACCTTGTTTTCCCCGTCCTGCATGGAACGTTCGGTGAGGACGGCACGGTGCAGGGCCTGCTGGAACTCGCCACGATTCCCTATGTCGGCGCGGGAGTGCTGGGTTCCGCGGTGGGAATGGACAAGGATGTGATGAAGCGCCTGTTCCGCGACGCCGGGCTGCCGGTGGTGGATTGGGTGGTTGTGCGGCGGGATGAATGGGAGCGGGAAACCGCGCGAGTCCGCAAGGTGATCGAGAAAGAGATCGGCTACCCGCTGTTTGTGAAGCCCGCCAACCTGGGCTCGTCGGTCGGGATCAGCAAAGTCCACAACCGGCGGGAACTGGCCCCGGCGCTTAACACGGCCGCAGGCTACGACCGCAAAATCATTGTAGAAAAGGCTCTCGATGCGCGCGAAATCGAATGCGCCGTGCTGGGCAACGACCATCCGGAAGCTTCGGTGCCGGGCGAGGTGGTCCCGGTTAATGAGTTCTATGATTACGAAGCAAAGTATGTGAAGGAAGGCTCCGAACTGATCATTCCGGCCAAGCTCACCAAGGCGCAGACCCGCACGGTGAGAGAAGCGGCCGTGCGCGCTTTTCGCTCGGCGGACTGCGCCGGGCTTGCCCGCGTGGACTTTCTTCTGGACCGCCCGAGCGGCAAGCTTTTCTTGAACGAGATCAACACCCTGCCGGGCTTCACGCCCATCAGCATGTACCCCAAGCTCTGGGCCGCAAGCGGTCTGGCCTATTCCAGGCTGCTGGACCGCCTGATCGAGCTGGGCCTCGAACGCCATCGCGACAAGAAACTTACTCGATATACTTACAAGCCCTGAACGGCTGCCGAAAAAACACTCGCCATTCCGAGCCCCTACGTTTCTCCGGTTGCGAACGGAGAAAAGCAGATTTCTCGCTTCGCTCGGAATGACGGGACAGAGGGCGCAGGATGACTCCATCGAGAGTTGCTCCCGGCGGATTGCCGTGGGGAGCTTACCTCTTGACAGGCCGTATGCCGCGTGCTCTAATTTAACTATCTGGTTAGTTAAAGATGAAAGCCGCTCGCAACTCCAAGGTTCGGACTCCTAAACGCCCCGCCCGCACGGCGGGATCGCGCGCCGCCATCCTGCGCGCCGCCGGGCACATCTTTGCCGACAAGGGACTGGACGGCGCGCGCACGGAAGCGATTGCTTCTGCCGCGGGCGTCAACAAGGCCCTGCTCTATTACTATTTTAAGAGCAAGGACGAACTCTACCGGGCCATTCTGGAAGGCCACATGAAGGAGTTCCATGAACGGGCCGCAGGCGTTTTTGCAAGCGACGAGCCCGTGGGCGCCAAACTGCTGCAATACGTCAACATGCATTTTGACTTTATGAGCGAGCGGCCGGACTATCCTCGCCTGATCCAGCGATTCATGATGGCCAGAGGCCGGCGGTTCGAGGGGCTGGCGCGGAAATACTTTTTGCCGATTAGCATGAAGTTTCAAGGCTTGATTGAATCCGGCATCAAAAGCGGCGAGCTGCGTCCTTCCGACAGCGCGCACACCGCCATGTCGCTGGTGGCGCTGACGGTTTTTTACTTTGCCGCGGCTCCCACGCTGAAGGTTCTCGGCCATACCGATCCGTATGGCAAGGCGGAGCTGGCGCGAAGAAAAAAGGAAGTCCTGTCATTCATCAGCCATGCTCTTTTCGTTTACCCTGAGGCGCATTTGAAATGACCCGCAAACTCTTTCTGATTGTTCTGTTTCTGGTGGCGGCGGCAAGCGTCGCGGTCTATTGGTTCACGCGACCCCGCGTGAGCGGCATGGTCTTAACCGGCATCGTGGATGCTGACCAGGTGGTGGTCAGTTCACAAGTCGCGGGCCGCCTCAGCAAGCTGCTGGTCCAGGAAGGCGACGACGTTACAGAGGGGCAACTGCTGGGCCTGATTGAGCCCGAGGAGCTTCGCGCCACGCAGCAATATTATCTTCACGCCGAGCAGAGCACCGCAGAACAGGTGCGGGAGTCGCGGGCGGCGCTGAAATTCCAGGAGCTTCAAACCCGCGACCAGATTCGTCAGGCTGAAGCAACCCTGGCGACGGCCCAGGCTCAATTAAAGCAGGCCGAGGCCAGCCGCACGCTGGCGCGGCAGAACTTCAAGCGGACCGACCGCCTGTTCAGGCAAAAGATTGCTTCCCAGCAGGACGAGGACCAGGCGCAAGCGAACCTGCAAACGGCGGAAGCGAATGTGGAGGCGGGCTCGAAGCAGGTGCAGGCGCAGAAGGCGGCGCTTGAGCTTGCACGCTCCAACGCCCAGCAGGTTGCGATGCGCGAGCGGGCGCTGGCAGCCAACCAGCGGCAACTGGCGGCGGCCGCGGCGCAAAACCAGGTGGCGAAAGTCCGGCTTGGCTATACGGAACTGCGTTCGCCGATTGCCGGATTGGTGACGTTGCGGGCCGCCCTCCAGGGCGAGGTGGTGAATCCTGCCCAGCCGATTGTGGAGCTGTACGACCCTGACAAGCTATGGGTGCGGGCGGACGTGCCGGAGACTTACATTCACTTGATCCGGATCGGCGAACACTTCCAGGTGCGGTTTCCGGGCGACTTCAAGCGCACCGGAACCGTTTACTTCCGTGGAGTTGATGCTGAGTACGCCACGCAGCGGGACGTGAGCCGTACCAAGCGTGACATCAAAACCTTCCAGATTCGCCTGCGTGTTGACAACCGCGACCGAAGGCTGGCGCCCGGGCTCACCGCTTATGTAACGGTTCCCTTTGGGGAAGGGAATTGACTTTGTGCCGGAGAATGCCGTCCGCCAGGCTGCCGAAGGCGCGGCGCTGCGACGGGCGGGACCGATGCCGGAAGATGACCTGATGGCGGCCATTGAAGTTAAAACACTGACCAAACGCTTCAACAGTTTTACCGCGGTTGACGCGCTGAGCTTCCAGGTTGAAGAGGGGGAAATCTTCGGCCTGCTCGGCCCCAATGGCGCCGGTAAATCGACGCTAATCCGTATGCTGACCACGCTGATCCCTCCGACCGAAGGCGTGGCCCTGGTCAATGGGTTCGACGTGACCCGGCACCCGAATGACGTGCGGCACTGCATCGGAGTGATTCCGCAAGCCATGACCTCCGATCTGGAATTGACCGCGCTTGAAAACCTGAACATCTTCGCCAAGCTTTACGGCGTTTCGCGCGAGCGCCGTGGGCGGGTGGTCAAAGAATTGCTCGAGGCCGTGCAACTGGAGAAGTGGGCAGACCACCCGGTGAAAAATCTTTCCGGGGGAATGCGCCGCAGGCTGGAGATCGCCCGCGGGCTTGTCCATGAGCCCAAGATATTTTTCCTGGATGAGCCGACGACGGGACTGGATCCGACCAGCCGGATCGCCGTGTGGGAAATGCTGATGAAATTGAAGGAAGGGCGCGACCTGACCATTCTGCTGACCACCCACTACATGGACGAAGCGGACAGGCTTTGTGATCATATTGCGATTGTGGATCACGGCAAGCTGGTGGCGCTGGACTCGCCGATGAGGTTGAAGGCTTCCATCCCGGCGGCAAGCTTTCTGGAAGTGAGCTTTTCCACCATCCCGGAAGGCTGGACCGAAGTGTTGAAGCAACTGCCCGAGGTCCAAAGCGTGCAGGAGCATGACCAAATCTTCCGCATTGCCTCGCACAATGGCCCGAGGACCACGATCGAACTGGTCGAGAGCGCGCGCCGCGCCAACATTGAGGTCTCCTCGCTTTCCGTGCAAAGCACAACGCTCGACGATGTTTTTACGCATTACACGGGCCGGCAATTGCGTGACGAACTGCAAGAGGGAAAATACGACATTAGTTTTATGTACAAGACCGGCGGCGGGCGCTGAGCGCGCTGCGGCGGATTGACTTATGAACAGGATTTTGGCTCTTATCGAACGCGACCTGCGGAAGTTCTTCCGAAGTCCCGCCCTGATGATGGTCTCCATGGTTTTCCCGCTGGTGCAGCTGGTGGTGCTGGGATATGCCTTTGGTGGAAACAT
Source organism: uncultured Acidobacteriota bacterium (assembly GCA_964459065.1). Lineage (GTDB taxonomy): Bacteria > Acidobacteriota > Terriglobia > UBA7540 > UBA7540 > JAMCXS01. Next base: position 34,879 of record CAYWMN010000001.1, read on the forward strand.
CAAGCACTTGACGGTGGGCGTGGTCAACCATGACCATGGGCTCCAGACGGTGAAGTTGCGGGAGATGTTTGGAGCCATCGCCGCGAACGCACAGACCTTTACAACCATTAACTACAACGATCAAAAACGAGCGATCCACGACCTGAGAGAAGGCCGGATTAACGCCGTCATCAACATCCCGCCCGATTTTTCAAGGGATACGCTTGAGAAGAACTCGCCCAAAGTCGCCCTGGTTGTGGACAACACCGACAACTTTGTCGCCAATGCGCTGGAAGGAAGCCTCACGCAGTTGGTTCAAGCGTTTAACCGGCCCAAGGTTCAGTCCCGGGTGGCCGGACAAGTGACGCTTTCGGTGGTGGAGCTTTATCCCTACGTGCCGTACATCCAGTACCTGCTGGCGGGCTCGGTGGTGCTGGCGATCTTTGTTTCCGCCATGATCGGCGGGGGAATCATTTACATCGATGACAAGGCGCGGGGAATTCACGAAGGCTATCTGGTAACTCCCATCACCAAATTCGAACTGATTATGGGCTTCAACCTGTCCGGTTCGTTAAAAGCGATTTTGGCGGGGCTGGTGCTCAGCACGATGGGCGCGCTCCTGGCGGGAATTCCGCATCCCATGGACCCGGTGCGCATCGTCCGGCTGGCGGTGGTGGTGATTGTGACTTCACTTGCTTTGATCAGCATGATGTTCCTGATGATGGTGCGCGTCAGTGACCCGCTGGTTCCGCGGGCGACCTTCGGAGTGATGAATACCTTGCTGTTTTTCCCCAGCGGCGCGGTTTATCCTGTGAATGGCTTTCCCCCGTGGATGAAGGCCATTGCGCTGGTTGATCCGTTCACTTACGCGGTTCACGCTTTCAAATCCCTTTTCCTGAAGAATACGGGACTGGGCGCGATCTCCGGCGACTTGCTGTTTCTCTCTGTTTTTACGGTGCTGATGATGGGGTCTGCCACTCTGCTATTTCGGCGCACCCTTTAGGCGTAAGAAATTCTATAATGAGATTTTGGGGAACCTTTTTGCATTTGAAGTTTGAACTGAGATAATGCCCGTCAAGGTTAGGTGACAACCATGCTCTTCGATTCCGAACCTCCCAAACCTCGCAAAGGAATTTTCAAGTACATCCCTCTTCCGCTGATGATTGTTCTTATTGTTATCGGCATCGTCATCGCGTATTTTGCGTTTCATAACTTGCCGGAAAAACGCGCGGTGGAGCGTTTTATGACCGCACTCGAACAGGGACAATACCACGAGGCCTACAAGTTGTGGGAGCCCGCGCCCACTTACCATTTTCAGGATTTCATGCAGGATTGGGGTCCCAAGGGAGACTACGGAAAGATTACGACGTACAAGATTCTCGATGTCGAATCCAAGGGCAGCGAACTTGTGGTCGTCATCTTGCAAGTCAACAATCAAACACCGCCGCTTGCCCTGGTGGTGGACCGTAAGTCAAAGGGGCTTGCCTATTCGCCGTTCTGAAGGTTTCGCTTATCTTGTCGACCCAACCGTTCGGCTTGCGCAGGTTTTCCCAAGAGCGTTTCCAGCAGCCGGGTTTCACGATCATCCGTGGGGCTCAATTTGCCCTCGACGCGAGCCATGGCAAGACCGGCCAGTTCGGCGGCCTCTTCCATTCCCGCGCCGGATGTGAATGCCAGAGCCAGGATCGCCAGCATCGCGTCCCGGGCGCTGGTGAAGTCGCCGGCGGGTTGGGCAGCGCCGGCGATTTGATCGACCGCGCCTCCCTTGCCAAACAACATCACGCCCACTTGATCCCCTGCGATCAACAGATAAGAGCAATCGAGTAAGGCCAGAAGTTGGCGTCCGGCCGCTTCCAGATTAATGCGGTTGCGCATGGAGCGCCCCGCCATGATCTCCGCGTCATGCAGGCCGGCGACCACAGCGGTTGAGTGGCGGCAGATTTCCGGATGCTCGGGTTTGGGAGCCACAAACACTGGGATCCTCCGCTGGCGGGCGATAGCGGTGATCTGGCTGCAGAGTTCATTTTGGACGGTACCCTTGCCGTAGTCGGAAATGATCAGGCCATTCAGTTTGGGAGCCCAGCCTGCGAAGCTTCGCGTCAGCCGCGCGACCGTCTTGGAGGAGATGGGAGCAGGTTTTTCAAAGTCGACCCTCAAGACCTGCTGTTGATGTGCGGCAATCCGCAGCTTGCGCGGCGTGACCCGCCCTCGTTCCCGGACGAGATTGTCACAAAGGATGCCACGTTTGCCCAGTTCCTTGGAGAGTTGATTGCCGGTTAGATCCGTCCCGACCGCGCCGAAGGGAATCGGGCGGCCGCCGAGGGCCCGGATCTTGACGGCCACGTTGACTGCTCCGCCCGGTGAAAGTGTGGAGTTTGGATAGCTGTCCATCAGGATGACGGGAACCGGGGCTTCCGGGGAAATACGGGTCGCTTCGCCCGACAAAAGTTCGTCGAGCAGGCAATCGCCCAGCACGCCAATCGTCTGGCCGCCGAATTTCCGCAGCACCTTATTCGATTTTTCCTGAGTCCCTTTCATCCCTTACAATTCCAATGGCCGGCTGCCTGCGCGAAGTTGACGCAAAACCAACGCTATTCTACCTTAATCAGGAGAGATTTCGGAGAAAGGAAGTCTGGTCTTGTCAGTTTCTGCGCGGGGAGTGTTGCCGGCCAATCCTGGCTTGCGGGGAAGGCCCCGGATCCTGGTCGTTCGTGCCGGAGCCATTGGCGATACGCTGATGGCGACGCCGCTGGTTCGCGCGCTGCGTCGCACTTTCCCGGAGAGCTACCTTGTCTTCCTATCCTCCGCCTCGGCCTTTGGTGTCATCCGCCACAATCCGCATCTCAACCAGGTTATCACGCTTAAGTATCGCCACTTACCATCCTGGTTGAGTTCAGAAAAATGGAGAATCCATCGCACCCTCCGCCGGCTTGATTTGGATTGGGCGCTGGTTCTTGAGAGCAATCGGGAGTTTGTTGATCTGGCGCTGAAGGGGCGCGCCCGCCGGATTATTGCCTACGGCGCCGAGGCTCACGGCCCGGGACTTGAACGCGCGGTGTTTGACCCGCAGAGGCACTCGATCGAAAACCACCTTGCGGCGGCGCGTCCGATGGGGGTGACTCCGGACGGGCTGCACATGGAGCTTTATTACCCTCCGGAAGCTGATGCGTTTGTGGCCAAGCGGCTGGAGGATGCCGGCGTGGGGAACAACGACCTTCTTGTCGGTATTCACGCCGGATGGGGAGGCAGGGCCCGGAAGCCCCAGATGACTCGCTTAAAGGGCTGGCCGCCGGAGCGTTTTGCTGCCGTCATCCGGTGGCTGGTGAAGGAAAAAGGCGCGCACGTGGCGCTCGCGGGGTCCCGGGCAGACCACCCGCTCATGGAGTTTATCGCCCGGGCGTCCGGCGTCGGGTGCCTGAACCTTGCAGGCAGTCTTTCCTTGACGCAGTCGGCGGCACTGCTCCGCCGGCTGAACGCGTTCCTGACGGTTGATTCCGGACCCGCCCATATGGCGGCGGCGCTGGGCACGCCTCTTGTGACGCTACTGGGGCCTGCCATTATCGAACAGACTGCACCCCTGGCGCCCGCGAGTCCCCTTCGGATTCTTTACCACCGCGTACCCTGCGCCCCGTGCTATGGAACGCCGCTGATGAAATCCTGCCAGGACAACATTTGCATGAAAGCGATTGAAGTCGAGGAAGCGGAGCAGGCACTCGAAAAGTTGTTGGATGCAGCGGTTGTTCCGTGAAGTCCGCTGCTAGGCCGGATCAATTTTGGCTTCGTCGACAAGCATAACTGGGATATCGTCCTGGATCGGGTAGACGCGGTGGCACTGCCCGCATTTCAGGCCCTGGCCGTCCTCCGTCATGGTGACAGGGGTCTTGCAAACCGGGCATGCCAAAATATCGAGTAGTTCTTGGTTGATGGCCATTGAGTTACTCCCAAGCGATGTCGTGTGTGAATTTAGCAGAATGGCCCAAGGAATTCAAGCGACGCCGAAGCAGGGTGGTTGGTCCGCTTGAAGTTCCAGTTTCGACCTCCTTCGGACTTTTCCTCAGTCGCCAATCGAACGAATAACCCTGGCGGGATTTCCTCCGACAAGAGTATTCGGAGGAACGTCCCTGGTGACGACCGAACCCGCCGCGACGACCGAGTTTTCGCCTACTGTTACGCTACCGAGGATCGTCGCGCCGGCTGCGATCCAGACGTTTCTTTCAATTACGATGGGCTTTGCGACGACGAAGGCGCGCCGCTGAGAAGGTTCGATGGGATGGCCGGAAGTGATGATGCTAACGTTCGGCCCGATCATCACATCGTCGGCAATATCAAGCCCGCCAAGGTCATAAAAGGTGCAGTTCTGATTGACGAAAACATTGCGGCCGACGCTGATATCGACCCCGCCGGTTGTGTAGAATGGCGGAATTAATAAAAAGCTGTCGTCCACCTTCTTGCCGATGAGATCGCTGAACAAGGCTCGGACTCTGTCCGCGTCGTTGAACGTCAAACGGTTGAGATTAGCGGTGATCGCGATCGCCCGTTTGACGTTTGCCAACATGGTCGCTGACTCCGGCGTTCCCCTGCGAATTATCTTGGTACGAGCGTCATTCGCCATTCGTCACTTTCCTCGGGTTGCGGTTGACCGTGTGTTTCGGACCCTGAAGGCCGCACCAAGACTCACTGAATTCGGTCACAAAGCTGAAGGGCCGGAATCCGCCCGGAGCGCCAATTCAAAATGACCCATTACCCGAAGCACGGGGTGGCGTCAAACTGCCCGTGTCGAAAGGTGGGTCGTGCGGGAATTTATCCCGGCGGCCAATGAAACACGCGGCCGCCCAGCACGTGAACGTGCAGGTGAAAAACTGTCTGGCCGCCCCACGAGCCGTTATTGATCACTGTCCGGTAGCCCTTGGCCGCAAGCTGCCGCTTCTGCGCCAACTGTGCCGCGACGGCGAATAGATGCCCCAGCAGCGGCTCGTCGCTTGCCGCGGCCTCGCTGAGCGAGGGCAGGTGTTTGCGGGGCAGGACCAGCAAGTGAACGGGCGCTTGCGGATTGATATCTTCGATGGCTACGGCAAGGGCGTCTTCATACACGATTTTTGCCGGCCGATTCCTGCTGATGACCTGGCAAAAAAGGCAACTGTCCACAAAGTCTTCCAAGCAATTGCTCCTTAATTGAGTCGAACAATAAAGGCCCGGGTGGCAAGGTTGGCTGCGAACAGTTGCTGCTCCAGCTCTTTTGCCTCCCGCTCGCTACTAACGCTGCCCACCAGCACCCGGCTCAACGAAAGATGGCCTCGCTTAAGGCTTTGGATCATGACCGGCCGGAATCTCTTCTCGATCTTGTTCTTCAGCCGCTTCGCGTTCCGCGGGTTTGCAAACGCCCCGATCTGGACCGCGTAAATTCCTTTTGAGACGCTTGTGCCCAGCCGCAGAATTTGCAACCGTACCAGGGCCGTTCCCGACATGTGCATGGCGCGAGCCGCCGCGTAAGAAAGGTCAATGATCCGACCCTCGACAAAGGGCCCGCGGTCATTGATCCGCACCACGACGCTATACCCGTTTTCAAGGTCATGCACTCGAACCATGGTTCCAAAAGGCAGCGTCCGGTGGGCCGCAGTCATCGCGTGCATGTTGTAAATTTCGCCGTCCGATGTCCGGCGGCCATTGAACGGACGGCCGTACCACGAAGCGATGCCTTCCTGGCCCTGGACGACCGGCGCCGGCGCTGCTGGGGATGGCGCCCGATGAGATCTGGGGCGGGCTGACGGTGGTCCGATCGGAGCTGCCACCTGGGGCGGGCGATGATGGCAGCTTGTCCACACCAGCGCCAGCGCCAGCAGCAGCCCCACCAGGGCGAGCTTTTGGAGCGCGCAACTGCGGTTTGTGAAGTTCAGCGTTTTGAACTCGCTTCCCTCTCGAGCTTCCGGTCCCGTTAAAGCCTGGACGTTTGCGAGATGATCCGTTCCGGGGTTATTCTAGCCAAGCTGCAAGATCCAGACAAACGAAAATCGTACTGGGTTCTGGCGTTGGGTGGAATATAATATCTGTTGACGCTTGTGGGTCCGCAGTTTACAGCGCTTATGCAACTTCCTCGTAAATTCTGGTTTAGGTTCCAGCAGTTCAAGAACTGGTGGCGCTCATCGTACGGCGCGAAGAGCGAATCGTACGACACTTCTCACCGAATGTGCCCTGAGTGCCGGGCGCTGATCGACCGCGACGCTAAGATTTGCCCGCTCTGCGGCGCAAAAACCGGGCCTTTGCGCGCCCGGGGGACGACCGTTGGCGGGCCGTCAAGAATCATGGGCGTTATTCCCATGCCCACCAGCGCAACCTCGATTCTGGCTGCGGTCATTGTCCTGATGTTCGTGGCGGAATGGTTCCTGACGCAAAGGGCGGGCGGGCCGGGGCAATCCGCCGGATTGTTTGGCGGAATTCGTGGCAATGTCATGTACCGCCTGGGTGGATTGTACGGAATTGCAGTTATCTATCAGGACCAATGGTGGCGGCTGGTAACCGCCATGTTTCTGCACGCGGGCATTCTGCACATTGGACTGAACCTGTGGGTTCTGTTCGATGTGGCGCCGGAAGTTGAAGGGCTCATGGGCGCTTCCAAGTTCATTGTCCTCTATCTTATTACGGGCGTGGTCGGCTACCTTGCCAGCCTGTGGTGGATGCCGGGAGCTCTTGCCATCGGAGCTTCCGGGGCGATTATGGGATTGATCGGAGCTCTGATTGGAGCCACCTTCCACCATGGACAGCTCGGGAAAGAATACCGGAGCATGCTGTGGCGGTGGGTCATTTACATCTTCATCTTCGGCTTGTTTTTCAGCGGGGTTGACAATGCCGCCCACCTGGGAGGCCTCGCCTCAGGGTTTATTCTTGGCTACCTGATTCCCGAGGGAGCGCCGCAAACCCGGACCAGTGAAAACCTGTGGAATGGTTTGGCGATTCTTTCGGTGGTCATCATTGCAGGGTCTTTCGCCCTCATGGCCCTGCAAATCAACAATCCGATTTTCAATTGATCCGGTACACGGCGACGCAGGCCGTGCAACCCAGAGTGGAAAAGGTGCTGACCAACCACGACTTCTGCCCGCAGTTTGTGTCATTCTCCTTCCTGTCGACCAAGCGTCAAGATCCGTAATAACACCGACGGAAGCGTTTTCTTGGGATTTCGGCGCACCTCGCGGATCGAGTGCCCGCAGCCCTGCGAGCAGATCCGGGTGCAGGCACTCGCCGAAGGGCGGCTGGTGCCGGTGAAAATCGAAGCGGGAGTCGCTGTGTTCGAGTCCAAGGCGGGCTCAGCGTACGTTGTGTTTCACGCGGGGCGGGCGGCAACTGAACCTGAACTTCCCAAGCCCCGGCACGGAACCAACCAGTCACCCAAAACGTGGAACGGAAATCGCCTTGGCATGATACGGTTCTTCTAGCTTTCCGGATTACTGAGACAGCCCCACCCCAGGACCGATATCCAGAGTTGTATAACTTTGAGGCAAGAGGAGAATGATGAAGCGACGGACGTTCTGTAACATCCTGGGGGGAAGCCTTGTCATCTCAAAGGCTGATGAATTGCTGGCGGGATTGGACCAAGGCGTGGTAGCGCTTTCCCCCGCCACAGCCCGGTCCATTGATACCCCATCCGAAATGGGCCTGGAAAATGAAACGGTGCGCATCATTTTTGATGCGCGGACCGGCGAACTGGTCAGCCTGAAGAATGTGGCGCGCGACGATGAATATTTGAAGGACCGAACAAACGACGGCGGACCCTTCAGCATCTTCTCCGACTTTCATGGGGACTTCGATATAACTGCCAAGGGATATCCGGTCGATCCCGCGAGCATTGCGGGCTCGGTCATTGATCCCTTGAAGTGCCGCCTGGTCAGCTGTTCCTTTCGGCGCACGCTGGCAGGCCTGGCGCTTGATTTGACGTATGAAGACACGGCGGGCCGCTGGCGCGTGGACCTGGAAGCATGGCTTCCCGACCAGGGCGGCGCTTCCGAGTGGAACCTGAAAATCACCAACATCAGCCCGGTTGCGGCTGAACTGATGACGGCCTTCCCCGCGATCTCCGGTTTCCGTCTGGGCCCGGATGGCTCTACGAACCTCCAGACGGTGGAACGCGGAGGTGGCGCCTTTGCTCCCGCCTGGTCAGGCAAGGATGGGATTTATGGCAACGGCGGAAGGGCGTCCATGCAGTGGCACGCCCTGTTTGACCGCAAAGCCGGGGAATATTTCGGGATGATGGTTCTGGACGGGGAGATTCGGAACAAATGGTTCCACTTTCCCAAACCCCGGATTGAGGTGATTTATTTCCCCGCTGAGATGCTCGCGCCCGGCCAGAGCTGGAAGGCCCCCACAACGCGATTGATGATCGGGAACGGGGATTGGAAGCCGGTAGCGAGAGCCTATAAAACTTGGTTCGGCAATACCTTCAAGATGGCCGAGACGCCCCAATGGGTGAAGGGCATCGATGCCTGGACGGGGATGTGGTTCGCCAAGAAAGGCGGACTGAAACCCGGCGGGAAGAACTCACTGACGCATCCCCTGGATAGTTTTACCGAGCTTCCGGAACTCTATCGTGAAAGGCCTATTGACCTGATCGAGTTCGCTTTCTATATGCAGGGGTCGGCGCTGCATAATCTGCACGCAGACGGCGACTACATTATCCGCAGTGATATGGGCGGAGCGCCGGCGCTCAAGCAGGGCATCGAGAAGATCCATCGGCTGGGATTTCGCTTTCTTTTCTATGTCGAAGGCTACATTGTCCATGAGACAAGCAATCTGGCCAAATCCGGCAAGGCGCAGCGCTGGTCCCTGATGCACAAAGACGGAACGACTACCGGGAATTACACGAAACAAGGTTTCCTTCACATGTGCCCCGGATGCACGGAGTGGCAGGATTACCTGGCGGCGACGGCCGCGCGGCTGGTGCGGGAGACGGGCGCCGACGGAGTCCGTCTCGACTCTCTGGGCTTCTATTTCCTCACCTGCTACAACCCGGCGCACCAGCACGACACGCCATTCGGATACAACCAGTGGATGCAGCAACTGCTCGATAAAGTCCGCGGAGCCGTGCTGGCGGCGAACCCAGATTGTCTCCTGATGACGGAGGCGCCGGTAGACTTCTTCTCCCAGTGGTTTCATGGCGCATTGCAGGTCGCCTACCCCCGGGATATCCCGCCCATGCGCCTGGCGCTTCCCGGTTACCGTCCTGTCATCTACCTCCTGGGAGGGCCGATATTCGCTTCCCTGA
>CAYWMN010000002.1:0-36607 GCA_964459065.1 uncultured Acidobacteriota bacterium
TATCGTCAAGATCAGGATGCGGCATCGGCTCTACACTAAGATAAACATGGCCATATTGGCCACGGCCGCCGGTTTGCCGGATGTACTTGCCTTCGCCCTGGGCGCTCTTACTGATCGTCTCACGGTAGGCCACTTGAGGACGGCCGACATTGGCGGCCACCTTAAACTCCCGCATCATACGGTCAACCAGGACCTCAAGGTGCAACTCACCCATGCCGGAGATCAGCGTCTCTCCCGTATCCGGGTCCGTATGAACGTGAAAAGTGGGATCTTCCTGGGTCAGCTTTTCCAGCGCCCCGGCAAGCTTTTCCTGATCCGCCTTGGTCTTGGGCTCAATCGCAACGGAAATCACCGGAGCAGGAAACTCCATGGCCTCAAAGGCTACAGGAGACGATTCCACACAGACCGTGTCGCCCGTCGAAACACTCTTCAGCCCTACGGCCGCCGCAATGTCGCCGGCAAAAACTTCACTAATCTCTTCGCGCTTATTGGCATGCATCTTCAACAAACGCCCAATGCGCTCCCGCCGGCCGAGCCGGGGGTTAAAGACCGTGTCCCCGCTCTTCAGACTCCCCGAATAAACCCGCATAAAAGCGAGCTGACCCACAAACGGGTCCGTCATAATCTTGAAGGCAAGAGCGGAAAACGGCTCATTATCGTCGGCTCGCCGCACCACTTTCTGCTCTTCATCAGAAGGATTCACGCCTTCGATAGGAGGGATGTCAATCGGGGAAGGAAGATAAGCAACAACCGCGTCAAGCAAGGGTTGAACGCCCTTGTTCTTAAAGGCCGAGCCGCACAGGACCGGCACCGCCTTCAGACCGATCGTGGCTCGTCGAATACTGGCCTGCAGCTCTTCGGGGGTAATCTTCTCGCCGTGGACATACTTTTCCAAAATCTCGTCGTCGACTTCGCCCAAAGCCTCGATCATTTTCTCGCGCTGCTGGCGAACCGTATCGGCAAGGTTGGCGGGGATTTCCTCAAATTCATATCGGGCACCCAGCGCCTCGCCCTTCCAGACCAGCGCTCTTTCACTGAGGAGATCGACAACACCTTCAAAATTTTCTTCGGCGCCAATCGGCCATTGGATGGGGATCGGGTTCGCACGAACCTTGGAGCGCAACTGCTCAACGCAGGTCTCAAAGTTCGCGCCGATACGGTCCATTTTATTGACAAAAACCATACGGGGAACCCGGTACTTGTCAGCCTGCCGCCATACCGTCTCCGTCTGCGGCTCGACGCCTTCCACAGAGCCCAGAATGGCAATCGCTCCATCCAGCACTCGGAGCGACCTTTCAACTTCCACGGTAAAATCCACGTGGCCCGGCGTGTCAATGATGTTAACCCGGTAATCTTTCCAAAAACAGGTTGTGGCAGCGGAGGTAATGGTGATACCCCGCTCCTGCTCCTGCTCCATCCAGTCCATGACGGCCGTGCCCTCATGCACCTCACCCATCTTGTGCGTGATTCCGGTATAGAAGAGGACGCGCTCCGTCGTCGTCGTCTTACCGGCATCAATATGGGCCATGATGCCGATGTTCCGGGTTTTCTCGAGAGCCACTTGCCTTGGCATAATCTCTTTCGCCTAACAAAACTCCGTCTGCGCCTTCGCCTCCAGGCGAGGTCAGAATCCAATATCCAGTTGACAGAGGAGGGTCGCTGGATACGACCCACATGGCGGATCGCGGTTCGAGGGCGAACCACCTCCCGCCTTACCCGTGTTGACCCCGGCTAGCCGGAGTTACCAGCGGTAATGGGCAAAAGCCTTATTGGCTTCAGCCATGCGGTGAGTGTCATCGCGCTTCTTGACAGCACCCCCGCGGTTATTCGATGCATCCAAGAGCTCTCCGGTGAGCTTTTCCACCATCGATTTTTCTCCGCGCGCTCGCGCGTAATTCACAATCCACCGGATACTCAAAGACGTTTGTCGCTTATGGTTCACTTCTACCGGCACCTGATAGTTTGCGCCGCCGACGCGCCGGCTCTTAACTTCCAGAGTCGGCCGGGCGTTATCCAGGGCCTTCTTGAAGATTTTCAGCGGCTCCTCGCTCGTTCGTTCGCGAATCAGATCGAGGGCGCCGTAAACAATGCTCTGGGCCTTCGATTTTTTGCCGCCATACATAATACAGTTCACGAATTTCTGCACGAGTTCTTCTCGATACAGGGGGTCAACTCCCACCACTCGGTGCTCAACATAACCTTTACGCGGCATACTTTCTCTTCATTCTCCTTGGCATCGCCATCGGCGACTCAGCCGAAAGCCCGAAACAATCAGGAAGCCTTGGGACGCTTCGCTCCGTATTTTGAACGGCTCTGGCGACGGTCTGAAACTCCCGCCGAATCAAGCGTTCCACGAATCACGTGATAGCGGACACCGGGCAAATCCTTAACGCGGCCACCCCGAATCAGCACGATCGAGTGCTCCTGCAGGTTATGCCCCACGCCGGGAATGTACGTCGTCACCTCAAACCCGTTCGTCAGACGAACGCGAGCGACCTTCCGCAAAGCCGAATTCGGCTTCTTGGGCGTTTGGGTATAGACACGGATGCACACACCCCGCTTCTGCGGAGAACTCTGGAGCGCCGGGCTGGATGTCTTGTACCGCTCAATCCGACGTCCGCGGCGAACCAATTGATTAAATGTGGGCATCTTCCTCTCTCCGCGCGTCCCGGCCCGCGACTCAACTCGCAGGCCACCGCGCCCTGTCAAAACTTAAGCTACGCTCGAAACCTTACAAATGTATCAAACAGCCCGGCCAGTGTCAAGGCTTGATCAGACAAAACAGCGCTAATGGCCGCCAAGAATTTCCTGTTCCTTGCTCTTGCCCTGCCCTTCCAGTTTGACCACGAATTCATCCGTGAGCTTCTGGATATTTTCCAGCCCGCGCTTTTCATCATCCTCGGAAATCTTCTTGTCTTTCAGCAGCTGCTTTAACTCGTCGTTTGCGTCGCGGCGAATATTCCGGACGGCCGTGCGGTGATTCTCCAGCACCTTGTGAACATGCTTCACCATGTCCCGCCGCCGCTCCTCAGTCAAAGGAGGAATCGGAACCCGCAGGACCTTCCCGTCATTCACCGGGTTCAAACCCAGGTCGGAAGACCGGATCGCCTTATCAAGCACAGCAAGCAAACTGGAGTCCCAGGGCTGAACGGTCAACAGAGTGGGCTCGGGAGTTCCCAGCGTGGCTACCTGGCTTAAAGGAGTCGGGACACCATAATAATCAACCCGCAAGTGATCCAACAAACTCACCGAGGCCCGCCCCGTTCGCAGCGTGGCCAGCTCGTGGCGCAAGTCCTCAGAGGCTTTCTGCATCCGCGTTTTTGTTTTTTCAAGCGTCTCTTTAATCATGGCAGCGACCGTACCTTCAAAACTCAGGCGGCGACAAGGGATCCCACCTTCTCACCCAGCACAACCCGCTTCAGGTTGCCCGGCACCATCAGGTTAAAAACAATGATCGGCAGATTATTGTCCATGCACAATGATACCGCCGTCGTATCCATCACGGCGAGCCCACGGGAAAGCACATCCAGGTAATTGATCTTGGCAATCATCTTGGCGTCTGCAACCTTGGCGGGGTCCGCATCATAAACCCCATTCACTCTTGTCGCCTTCAGGACGACTTCCGCCTTGAGTTCCATCGCCCGAAGAGCAGCGGCCGTGTCTGTCGAAAAATAAGGATTTCCGGTTCCCGCTGCCAGCACCACGACTCGGCCCTTCTCCAGGTGACGGATGGCGCGGCGGCGAATAAACGGCTCGGCGATTTCCCGAATCTCCAGGGCCGTAACAACCCGAGTCATCGAACCAGCCGTTTCCAAGGCATCCTGCAACGCCAGGGCATTGATAATCGTAGCCAGCATCCCCATCTGATCGGCAACCACTCGGTCGATGCCATGCTGGGAAGCGGCTACGCCGCGAATAAAATTGCCCCCCCCGACGACAACCGCTACCTGAACGCCCATTTCGCGAACTTCGTTGACTTCAGAAGCGATTCTGGAAGCAACTGCAGGGTCAACGCCAAAGCCCTGGGAGCCCAGCAGGGCTTCCCCGCTCAGCTTGAGAAGAATACGTCGAAAAGCAGGCTCGATCATGGCTTGATTCCACTGGCTTGCCCAGCTTCAACATCAGGACTCAGCTGGCGTCCCCGTCAGCCTCCGGCTTGCCAATTCCCTCCCCTACTTTGAAACGGGAAAAACGGCGCACCATGATGTTCTCGCCGAATTTCGCCACCGTGGCGACAATCAACTCTCCAACAGTCTGGCTTCCCGCAGTGTCCTTGATAAAGCGCTGCTCATACAGGCAGTTTTCTTCATAAAACTTACCCAGCCTGCCTTCAATGATGCGGGTAACAACGTTATCCGGCTTGCCGCTGCCCGCCAATTGGGCGCGCAAAACTTCCTGCTCGCGCTCCACCAATTCCGGAGGCACATCCTCTTTGCGAACAAAGCGCGGGTCCGTTGCACAGATTTGCATCGCCAGGTCATGGACCAGCGTCTGGAACTCAGCGTTGCGAGCCACGAAGTCGCTTTCGCAGTTGACTTCAATAATGACGCCGATCTTGCCGCCGGCGTGAATATAGGCCCCGACAGAACCCTCCGTGGCCACGCGGCTTGCCTTCTTGGCGGCGACCGCCTGCCCACGCTTGCGCAGAACCGTAAAGGCCTGCTCGGGATCGCCGCCCGCCTCATCCAGAGCCTTCTTGCACTCCATCATGGGCGCACCGCTCATCTCCCTCAGCTTCTTGACTGCTTCCATTGAACCTGCCATTCCGATCTCATACCCTCCAGACACGAAAAAGGTAGGCGGAGTTGCCGAACTCGCCTACCGCTGTAGTAAAAAGCACTTCTTTCTCTAAATCTCAGGCGCCGGCTTCACCGAATGCCGGCCCATCGTCACCATCACCCCGGCGGCCGCGGCCCTTTCCGGGAACCCGCTTCTTCCTGGGCACGCGCACGCGTCCATCAGCGTCTTCTTGCGCGGCCTCAACCGCAGAGGAACCTTCCGGGTCACCCGCTTCGGAATAGGTCTCGAAACCCTCCGCACCTTCACCTTCCGGCCCCAACTCGGCCGCTTCAGCTTCACCTGCAGCGATAGCCTCGGCTTCCCGCTGCCTTTCAAGCTCTTCTGCGGCCCTCTCCGCCGCAATTTTCTCCTCCTCCATTTGCTTTTCGAGAGCCTGCTGCCGGCCTTCCAGAACGGAGTCAGCCGCCCGGGAGGAGAACAGTCGAATCGCGCGGAGGGCGTCGTCATTACCGGGAATCACATAGTCCACAACGTCCGGGTTGCAATTCGTATCCACAACCGCCACAACCGGAATGCCCAGTTTCCGAGCTTCCAGCACGGCAATCTCTTCTTTGTTCGAATCGATTACAAAAAGCGTGTCAGGCAAACCCGGCATCTCTTTGATCCCGGCCAGGTTCTGCTCCAAATGCTTCCGCTCGCGCTCAAGCCGCAAAACCTCTTTTTTGGTCAGCAGTTCGTAGCGGCCGTCCTCACTCATTTCGTCCAACTCCCGCAGGCGTTGGATCGATTTCTGAATTGTCGAATAGTTGGTCAGCAACCCGCCGAGCCACCGGTGGTTAACATAGAACATCCCACAGCGCTTGGCCTCCTCGGCGACCGCTTCCTGCGCCTGGCGCTTGGTTCCGACAAACAAAACCGTCTTACCCTCGCGGGCCAGATCAGCAAGATACCGGGTGGCTTCCTTGAACAGTTTGAGAGTTTTCTGGAGGTCGATAATGTAAATACCATTGCGCTCGCCGTAGATATACTCCTTCATCTTGGGATTCCAACGGCGGGTCTGGTGGCCGAAGTGTACTCCAGCCTCCAAAAACTCTTTCATAGTGACGTTAGCCAAATCTCCTCCACCTTCGAAAAATCACAGGGTCTCGGCGACCTGAGCCGCGCTCAGGCCTGAAAGCCCAAAATCTGCCAGGGTTACCGCTTCGAGAACTGGAACCGTTTGCGAGCGCCCTTCTGGCCGTACTTCTTTCTTTCTTTGGCACGGGGATCCCGGGTAAGGAAATCACCCTGCCGCAAACGCGAGCGCAACTCAGGGTTGTAACGAACCAAGGCCCGCGCAATCCCCAGCTTTGCGGCCCCGGCCTGACTGTGAACTCCACCGCCCGAGGCGTTCACGGCGATGTCAAACTTGTCGGCGTTTTCCGTAAAAACCAGCGGCTGGCGAACTTCAACGCGCAAGACTTCGGCGGGAAAATAGCTTTCAAGGGACTTATGGTTCACCTGAATCTTTCCGGTGCCGGGACTCAACTTAACCCGCGCCACAGAAGTCTTTCTCCGCCCAGTCCCCCAAACCTCGTTTAACTCTGTCACCCCTGCTCCTTACTTGAAAGTCTCAAACAACACTTACGACTTCAGGCTCGCGGCCTCCGGCCGCTGAGCCTGGTGCGTATGGGTGGAACCCGCATACACCTTCAGCCGCTTCCTCATCCGGTCGCCCATGCGCGTCTTGGGAAGCATGCCGGAGATCGCCTCCCGCACCAGCATTTCCGGTTTCCGCTCAAGAAGCTTCCGCGCGGTCGTTTCCCGAAGTCCTCCGGGATATCCCGTGTAATGCCGATAATACTTCTGGTCGAGCTTGTTGCCCGTCAGACGAATCTTCTCGGCGTTAATCACAATAATCCCTTCCCGATGATCGGAAAAGGGAGTCCAATCCGGCGAGTCCTTTCCCATCAGGACTCGAGCAGTCCGGGCCGCCAGGCGGCCTAAAACCGCCCCTTCAGCGTCCACAACATGCCAACGTATTTCTCCGTGCCGGTCTTTCAAAAAGTAAGTCTTCACACTACTATCCCTCGAAATATAACGGCTTAACCCTACTATGATCACCCCGGAGCCCCGATTTTGTCAACACCATCATCTCCATTAAAATCTCTGCGGGCGATTCTTCCATCTCCACAATCCATTCATCCCGGCAAAGGCTCTTTTATCCGTTCAACATGCAACGTCTCCTGCTAGAATGGGAGGCCTGAAAGGTCAAGATGCAAACCTCACCATGGAAAGCGGAAGTCCTGCTGGCCGGCAACTGGCGGAGCGCAACTTCTGCCCTGATAACCGACGGCGAGCATCACATCGTGGTTGACACCGGGATGCCGCACGAAGCGCACCTGCTGCTCGAAGCCCTGGAACGGCGCGGGCTCGACGCGTCGGATATTCATCAGGTAATCAATACTCATTTCCATATCGATCACGTCTTGAATAACGTGCTTTTCCCGAATAGCCTGATTTACGGCTCCCAGGAATCCTACGACTGGTGCTGTTCGCTCTACTCCGATCTAGGTGATGAACAGCATTGGGAACAGCGATTATTGAAGTACTATCCGGAGATGTCCGGCTATGGCTACGCCCTCGAACACATGCACCAGATGCGGAAGTTCACCTTGCGCTGGTGGGACCCCGGCAGGCTGGGCCAAAAGTCCCAGCATCGGTGGATTGAGCAACACCCTTTGCCCGACGGCCTTGAGACCTTCTTCACTTCGGGCCATGTTCCCGGACACGTCTCAATCATTATACCCGATGGCTCGCAGCAGACCATCATCGCGGGCGATGCGTTCATCAGCCGCGCCAACGACGATCGCGTCTTCACCATGATTCCCCATAACCGGGAGCAGGCCCGGATCGACCGGGAGCAGGTGCTGGCCCGCGGCGGACGAATCTTCCCCGGGCACGATGCTGAATTCACCCATCCACCGAACGACCGTTAATCTCAGAAAATTCCGTTTCCTCATCAACCCATCATCTCTGCCAGTCATTCAGAGCTTTTCCCGCGCTGCGGGCCGGCTCGCTGCGCGCCATCAGTGAAGCTCACCCCGGAAACGTTAAAGAGGAAGGAGGGTTTTGAGGTAGTCCGCCAGGGCAGCCTGCCAGGGCCCAGGAAGCGCCAAGCCGGCCTCCTTCAGCGCCCGCATTTCCATCACGGCATAATGAAGCCGTTTGGCGCGCCGGCCCATCCTGTCCGACGGCACGCCCCGCACTTTGCCGGCATCAAGCCCGGCGGCTTCTGCGGCGCGCGTTGCCAGTTCATAGCGGGTGCAGGCTCCCTCGTTCGAAAGATGGTAAAGTCCCGTGCGCCCGCTCTCAATAACCGCCAGGATGGTCCCGGCAGCGTCCAGCGTGTAGGTTGCCGAACCCCTCTGATCGCTTGCCACCACGTACTCGCCTCCGCTCGCGATGGTTCGAAGCCCCTTTTCAATAAAATTTGTTTTCCCCGGCCCGAAAAGAACGGAAACTCTGAAAATCCAGTGTTTCGGTAATTGGGCTGCGATCTGCTCGCCGCGCAGCTTGGTCCGCCCGTAGACAGTTCTGGGATTCGTCAGGTCGGTTTCTGTGTAGGGATGGTCTTTCCCGCCGTCAAACACCGCGTCCGTTGAAATGTAGGCGAGCGCTGCACCGACTTCGCTCGCCGCTTCCGCGACGTAGCGCGTGCCGTGCACGTTCACCCGATAAGCCTGCGCCGGGTTCAGTTCGCAAACGTCGGGGCTGGGAATCGCGGCGGAATGAATGATCACGTCCGGGCGCAACCGCAGGAAGACCGCTCGGACCTCGTCGAATTTTGTGATGTCGGCTTCCGCCCGGCTGATCGGCAAAACCGCATGCCGGGCCTGGATAACTTGGACCAGCCCACGGCCCAATAATCCCGTCGCTCCGGTAATCGCAATTTTCATGATCTGTTTCCGGAATTGGCTCCTTGCGTGATAATCCGGCAAAATGATGCCCAACCGATTGGATCACGGGCGGTGCGTAAGCGGCTTAGCCGTCCCTTGCTCGGCAGCAATGTGATCCACGTAAGACCGCAGCGTTCTCACGATCTCCTCTGCGAGCTCCTGCGTTGAGAACCCTTTGGCATAAATTTCGCTGTGCGATCCTGTTGTCGTCTGCCGGCGCCCTTTTTTCGGTTTCCGATTCAGGATGTCCGCGTGCCACACGGGCTTACGGGTCACCCAGTCCCCCACCACAACCGTAAACAGAATGTGGCCGCGCCTTCTTTCAACTTGCCGGGGCTGCGGAATTCCGTTTCGCATTCTGAATTCCGTTTTTCTTTCGGGCTCCCGGGCTTCCATCACAAGATCGACACCTTCCGGGTCCCGGGTGGGCTTATATTTTCCCCAGACGCGAAGGTCAACAACGATCCAGGAGTCAATATTTTTAGGCATTCGGCCCACGTACATCAGCTTGCCGCCAACAAGCGGCTTCTCTTTTTGAGTGGGGGTTTGTCCAAATGCCGATGGCGCCAGAAAAAACAATGCCAGGGCACACGATGCCAGCGCTCTCATTGCCACTCCTCGCCGGTTAGAGATTCTCTATCATAAACTCAAGCGAACCCCCGCGCAGCAGGGTTCCTGGATCCTGCCAAAAGGTGGAGGGAAGGCCCCAACCTTGCAGCGAAGGATTTATAAAAGATTTTGAACGCCCGGCTGAAAGCAGATGTGCGAACACTCATAGCCGTTAATCGTGTAAACGCGGTTGCCCGAGGGCAGGGCTTCAAGCGCCTCATCAGACTCGCGCGTCAAGAGCAAGTAGCGGCTCACCTGGTAGTCCTCATCGAAGGCGGAGATGATGGCTTCCGTCTCTTCC
Source organism: uncultured Acidobacteriota bacterium (assembly GCA_964459065.1). Classification (GTDB taxonomy): domain Bacteria; phylum Acidobacteriota; class Terriglobia; order UBA7540; family UBA7540; genus JAMCXS01. The sequence continues at coordinate 9,589 of CAYWMN010000002.1, forward strand.
CTGGGAAGCCCCAGGAATGAAAGGTGGACGGCCCGCCCAAAGCCGCCGGCGGCTTCAACGTACTTCGCGATCAGCGAGGAAAGAGTCATCAGCCAAGCCTCCCCGGCATCATACACCTTCCCGCAGTCTACCGATAACAAGACTCGACGCGCCCGCGTGACCCCGTCAGTGGGGTGGGGAGTTTAACCGGCGCTCAGGCCAAGGGAATCTGCGGACATCCTGCAAGTCTGCGAGGACTCGCACCTGAATCCCCAAGTGTTTTAAAGGGAGGTGCCTTAGAACACGGATGACCATGGGGGAAGCCTGCATCAGGATTTGGGGAAACCCCGCGAGTGAACGCTCAAACCGGGACGGGCAAACGAGTCGTCCCGGCTGAGCGTTTTGAAAGGTTCAAGCCCATTAGTAGCTGGGCATGGAGGGATCGATATCACGCGCCCAGGCAAGGACTCCGCCTTTAAGGTTGTGGATCTTCTTGAAACCTGACTTCATCAGGAACTCCACAGCCTTTGCGCTGCGTACGCCCGATCGGCAATGGACAACAATGTCATCGGCGGAATTCAGCTCGTGCATGCGCTTCGGCACGTCGCCCAGAGGTATCAGTTTGGAGCCGTCGATCTTGCAGATCTGGTATTCATGCGGCTCACGAACGTCCACCAGGACAATAGGCTTCTCTTGGTCCATCATCTGTTTCAACTCGGTCACTGTAATTTCAGGGACGTTGGTTTCTGGCACGTGTTCTTCTCCTCGGATCCCACAGAATTGCTCGTAATCAATCAGCTCGGTTACGGTTGGATGCGTACCGCACACCGGGCAGTCGGGGTTCTTGCGCAGTTTAAGTTCCCGAAACTTAAGCCCCAGAGCGTCAAACAATAGCAGCCGGCCGATCAGCGGGTCCCCTTTGCCGAGGATCAACTTGATCGTTTCGAGCGCTTGAATCGAGCCCACAATTCCGGGCAGGACGCCCAGCACGCCGCCTTCAGCGCAACTGGGAACCAGCCCCGGCGGAGGCGGCTCGGGATAGAGGCAGCGGTAGCACGGCCCCTCCTGCGCATAGAAAACTGAAGCTTGCCCCTCAAATCTAAAGATGCTGCCATAGACGTTAGGTTTGCCTAACAAAACGCAAGCATCGTTCACCAGGTACCGGGTGGGGAAATTGTCGGTACCGTCTGCAACGATATCGTAATCCTTGAAGATGTCGAGCGCGTTCTCTGAATTGAGGTGCGTTTCGTAGGGAACCACCTCCACATTCGGATTGATGTCGCGAATGGTATCGCGCGCCGACTCCAGCTTGGGACGTCCGACATCGTCAGTATCATGAATGATCTGCCGCTGAAGATTTGTATAGTCCACCACATCGAAATCCACCATGCCCAGCTTGCCCACGCCCGCGGCGGCCAGGTAAAGCGCCAGCGGAGTTCCCAAGCCCCCGGCGCCGATGCAGAGCACTTTGGCCTGCTTCAACTTCAGTTGGCCTTCCATGGCCACTTCCGGCATGATGAGGTGGCGGCTATAGCGTAGGATTTCGTCATTGCTCAGTTGCAATGTGGGATCTGAGGTTAATGTTGGCATTTTCTTTTCCCTCTCTTCAATATTGACCAAAAGGTCCTGATTCGTTCATCACGCTTCCTTCAGCGTTTTCTCTTCCGTCGTCTTAAAGGGTTGAGTTCTTAGCTTGGGGGGATCAGCCCGGGATTCCGCTCGCGGAACCCAGGCTAGCTACAGATGCAGCGAATCATTGAACCGCCTGCGATGGAGGGAACGATGCTAATCACATCAGTTTCGCGGACAGGGGTTTGGTCCTTCTGGAGGAATCGAATATCTTCATCGTTGACGTATATATTGACAAAACTGCGGAGTTTGCCTTCTTCGTTGAAAAGGTGCTTTTGCAGGTCGCCAAACTGCGCAGTCAGTCCCGCGAGCGCCTCCCCAACGGTTTTGGCATCAATTTCAACCGAATCCTTTTTCCCTGCGAATTGTCGCAAGGGAGTTGGTATCACGACCTTTACTGCCATTCCTTCTCCTCAACAATCTGCAAAAAACCTGAAAACTTGGGAACGTTGCCCCATTACCTGCCTTGGATGCAAGACAAGGCCTTACGTTACAAGGCGTTCACTTCTTCTGGCTCAAAGCGCTGCCGGTCTTTTGAAAGCACCCAAGAGGTGATGGCCTTCGCCTCTCCGCGCTCAACTGACATAATAACATAAGAATACCACGGCCAAGCGTGTTCACGATCATAATTTGAAGGCCGGGCCGGATGGTCGGGATGGGAATGATAGTACCCGACAACGTCGAGTCCCCGCTTGCGCGAATCCCGCTCCACTCGCAACTGGTCCTCCGGATCAATCAGGAAACGGTTTTTCTCCGATTCCCGGCCGGGGTCTTCAACGGGAAGAAGTTCCTGCGCCCGGGCAGGATCGTGCCGGAGATTCCGCAAGGGGACCACCTCGGAAACGATCTTACTCTCCTCGTCCGCGTGGCCCAGCAGCACACCGCAGCATTCACTTGGATAATCGCGCTCACCGTGAGCACGGATCTGTTCAAGTTCATGGGGCTTGAAGTTTATCGCCATAAGTTGATCTCTGAAGTTATCCGTGCAAGCCTCACCCATTACGGGGAAAAGCTGTGCCGTGTAATGCCGAGCGCTCCGCGCTAACGGTTTACAGGCTCATCCCAAAACCGTTCGCTCAAATACTTGTCGCCGCTGTCGGGAAAAATGGTAACCACCACGCCCTGCCGGATCTCCCGCGCCACTTCCAGCGCAGCCACCGTTGCCGCTCCGGCGGAAACACCCACCAGCAGGCCCTCCTCCCGGGCCAGCCGGAGCGTCATGGTATAGGCGTCTTCGGTTGAAACCTCAATATTCTGGTCAACCACGGAAGGATCGTAAATGCCCGGCACCATCGCCGACGCCAGATTCTTCAAGCCCTCCAGCCCATGAAACGGCGAATCCGGCTGGACGGAAATCGCCTGGACGCCGGGCTTCAGTTCCTTCAACCGGCGGGCTGTTCCCACCAGGGTTCCGGTCGTCCCAAGGCCTGCAACAAAGTGCGTCACTTTCCCTTCCGTCTGCTCAAAGATTTCCGGACCGGTGGTCTGATAGTGGGCTTGCCAATTAGCAGGATTGTCGTATTGGTTGCCGTAAAAATAAGTCTCGGGCTCTTTTTCCGCCAGTTCGCGCACCTGGCGGATGGCGCCATCCGAACCTTCCATCGGGTCGGTGTAAACAATCTCCGCGCCGTAGGCGCTCAGAATGCGCTTCCGCTCCACGCTGACGTTGGAGGGCATGAAGAGTTTCAGCCGGTAACCCCGCGCCGCGCAAATCATGGCGTAGGCAATCCCTGTATTCCCGGAAGTCGAGTCCAGCAGGATCTTATCCCGGTTCATCAGCCCCGCCCGCTCAGCCTCAAGAATGATATTCCAGGCGGCCCGGACTTTCACCGATCCACCGGGGTTTACCCACTCGACTTTCGCCAGAAGCTCAACACCCGGAAGGCCCTTGGCAAGCTTTTGAAGACGGACCAGCGGTGTGTTGCCGATTAAAGACAAAATGTCCGTGACCGGACTTAAACCAGAAGACACCAGCGCCTCTTTATACCCTGAATTCATGATATGCGTCACTTGGCGATTCTAGGGGGTAGAGCTCCATGGTGTCAACAACGCGGGTCGGAGTCAAGCGCGGAGGAACAAATCGAACGCGGCTGTTTGCTTTGCGATCCCTGATGATGATGGGAAACCGGGCGGCCAAGAAATTCAAGGTCCAGATACTTGACGTCATCCTCACAGAGTTCCACGATCCGGTCGAAACCTTCTGCCCCCACCGAAGATCGAGTTTCATTCAGAAGCTGGAAGTGTTTTTCAATGACCTTCGGTCCAACCGGCCGTTGGCGCCAACTAGATTTCCCAAACCTGCTAAGCTAGGGTTCATGAAATAAGCGCGGCCTTTCCAGATTGCCGCAAACCCGCAGGAGGGGGAAGCACCGAATGGCAGATCGAATTTTGGCTGTGGTGGATGACTTGTTCTTTATGGCGAAGATTCAGCAAACCGCCCGGCAGCTGAACGTGGCGCTGGAGACCGTCGCGCCCGGCGCAGTAACAAGCTCTCTCGCCGCTGAAGGGGCTTCGGCAATTTTACTGGACCTGAACCATCGCTCGGGTGCAGCCCTCAATGTATTGAAAACTCTTAAGGGGGATGCAAGGACCAGCGGCATTCCCGTGGTCGGCTTTCTCTCGCACGTTCAGGCTGATCTCGCGAAAGCTGCTCGCGCAGCCGGGTGCGACGTCGTTCTGGCGCGTTCAGCTTTCAGCCAACAGCTCCCTTCCTTGCTTATCAAGCTGTCAGAAAAAGACACTTCCGCGCCTCCCCAACCCTAAAGCACCCGGAGCCGCTCAAAACTCCAGGCCCGCCCCGCGCAAGTCGCTTTCAAGCTGGGCGGCATTTTCAAAATGCAGAGTCCGCAATCCCACGCGGCCCGCGCATTCCAGATTCAATTTCCTGTCGTCAATAAAAATGCACTCTTCCGGCGCGTGCTGGCTCAAATCGAGCACCAGCTGGAAGATTTCGTCGTCCGGCTTCTTCACACCCAGAAAGCAGGAACTGAAAAATACTTTGAAATATTTTCTTAATTCAAAATGCTCAATGCGGTAGTGGTTCAGTTCTCTCGATTCATTGTTCAACGTTCCCAGGAAACTTTTCCCGGCACGCGCCAGCCGCTCCAGTAAATCGAGCGTCCCGTCAATAGGCTTCGACTGGGAAAACATGAACGCCTTGAACTCTTCTTTCCCGAAATCTCGCGGACGGTAAAAAATAGTCCGTTCAAGATACCGCTCAAGCGTAAGCCGTCCGGTTTCGAACCGAGTCACGATAAGTTCGTGCCGGTCTTCAAAATCCTCCCGATCCAACTTAAAAGCTTCCACCGCCCGCTGCCGGGCATGATGGTCCCAGCCGTTTGTCAGCAGGACCCCTCCGACGTCCCAGAACAATGCTTTGATTTCCGCCATTCGTATCCTCCTTTTTCTCCTATGTTCGCACAAGGACTTCATCAGCGCGAATTCCGCGCACGCGGCCGGTTCCCGCACGGGAACCGGATTCGCTTAATCCGGCGCAAGCGCCATTGCGCGCCGCACACTCCTGCTCCCCCGCCCAGGGCCAACCCCTTGGGTTTTCTGGTTCAAAGTTCACACGAGACCTGTACAATACAAGTTGGTATCGAAGCTAGACCTGACGGACTCCCGTTGGACAAGGTGAGGGCAATTTGCGACAAATATCAAAATCATATTCCATACTGTTCGTTCATCTTCTTGCGCTGTGTGTTGTGACGGTACTGATCCCGCGGCCGGCCTCGGCGACGCCCGCGGTCTTGGGGTGGGGCCACCCATCAAAAAACGCTTCTGGGACGGAAGACCTTAAGAATCCTGATCCCAAAATCCGGGCCAAGACAGCGCGCGAACTTGGGCAAAGCGGGAATCCTGCGATGGTTCCGGCGCTCGCCGCGGCGCTTAACGATCCCAGCCCGAAGGTGCGGCGCCAAGTCGTGATCGCCCTGGCCTCGATCCGCGTTTCGCAATCTCTTAACGCCCTGATCAGCGCCACCACTGACAGCGACGAAGAAGTTCGGTGGCTCGCGATCAAGGGCATCGAAGGCTATTACACGGGCCAGAGCCCCAAGAGCAGCGCGGGTTTCATGGGTTTCATGGAAAAGCAGTACCGCACCGTCAAGCAGCAGTTCGAACAGAACTCGAATGAAGTCCCTCCCGGGACCGCCGTTAACATTCGCGCCATCGCCGCTCTCGACCGCGCCATGATGGACAATCGGTATCCCAAAGCCCAACTGGCGGCGACGCAAGCCCTGGGAGCTTTGAGAGCTAGGCAGGCCGTCGCGGATATGGTGACGACCGCGCACTCCCCGGATTACGATCTCGCCCGCCAGGCGCTGTACTCTCTATCCCAAATCCAGGACACGTCGGCGGGGCCGAAACTGGTTGACCTGCTTGATTCGCCCAACCGAAAGGTCCGGCAGGATGCCGCCGTCACCATCGGAATCCTGCGCACACGCTCTGCAGTTCCAAAACTTCAGTCGATGTACAACAACAGCTCTCACCGGACAACCCGGGAAAAAGCCCTGGAAGGCTTGGCTTATGTGGGCGACCCGGTTTCCGGCCCTCTCTTTTTAAAAGCTCTTTGGAATCCTGATCATGCGATCCAAATATCCGCCGCGGAGGGGCTGGCGCGCGCCAAATACCATCCAGCGCTTCCAGATCTGCTGCGCGCGGCGCCGGCTGAAAAGAACGCGACAGTAAGGCTGGCCATGGAATTCGCGATTACCGCCCTCGGCCGCAACGATTATTTGAGTTCCCTGACCAATGATCTGGGATCCGGGTCGGGGGAGGGCATTGCACAATCCTATCTGATTGAGCTGGCTCGACAACCCGGATTTCTTGCCATGCTGTACCCTTACATGGACAGCCGGAACGCTGACGTTCGCCGGGGGTTGTGTAATGTACTGCTATACTCCGGCAACAGCACCAGCATCCAGCCCCTCGAGCGCGCTTCCCATGACCGTAATGGCAGCGTCGCTGCCGCCGCCCTGCGCGCGCTTGCAGCGGTTCGCCGGCGGACCTCCGCCCCTTAACCGACCGGCCCGTGATTAAGGGTTTCGGCCTGGCGGGCCGACCGCATCCGGAAACGCCAAGATTCAGGTTTGGAAGCCCATTCAGCTTGCCGACGGCCTCCTATGGCTCTCGGCTACCTCACAGCCTCTGGAGCTTTTCGCTCAATCCTCACCCCAAAGGTAAAAACCCGGTGTGTCACGAATTAACAGGAAAAGTGCATAACCTTGCACACTTCATAACAATGTAGTATAGTTCCGACGGATATGGTTTTGCTTTGGGAAGGCGGAGTTCTCACGATCGTAGGTTTTGCGCTTCGGCGTGCGCTAGGGATGAGAGGTTTCGGCCATTCAAAAAAGGCCAAGACCCAGCGTCGCAAACCGCAAACCGACCCAGTCTATCTGCCCCTTGCTTCGGAAATTGAGGCCCGGACCACCATCCTTGCAGTCTCTCTAAATGACGCATTCGAGGAATGTAAGGCAGGGCGCTTTGACGCGGCCATCAGCATGCTTGGCATCTTCGCCACGGAATGGACGCGTTTAACCGATCTTGTTGACGCCACGCAACATGTAGCCCTCAGACATCTTCCCATGGTCACTCAGCCCATCCCGGTGAGAGACCTGAAGTCCAAGCACTTCCGTTCAGGGACCATGACGGAATTCGTCAAATTTCACGGTTTCGTGGATCAGTTTGTTTTCCGCCCGAAGCTCCGGTTTCAACTGGGCCTGCGACTCCAACGCCAGGCGATTGCTCTGCTCAGCGAGGAATTTCAGCGCACCTACAGCAAGGCGGAAGAGGACGGAGCCTTGCTAGGATACATTCTGGCGCAACTTGATTTGTATTTCCACGACATGGACCGTCTGGCCAAAGAAACCCTGCTTGCCTTTCGAGCAGAGCTCGCATGCCTCCCGGAAAACACTTTGCCCTCCGTCAATGAAGAGGTGCAGGATATCGTCAGCCGCGGAGTCCTAAAACCCCTCGCTCCTGTTCATCAATAATCTCTGAAATACCGGCTAAATCAACCGTAGTGTCAGGTGAGAAGCGCCCTCAGGCGCCAACGGCAGTTCGGTTCCGGTTCTGCCCCGGCATCGCCGGAACGGAACTGCCTAAAAAGGCGGGTTTGGATTCTATCCGTAAAAGATTTCGGCCGTCGCCAGCATTTCAGGATCGACAAACTTGAGTTTTGTCATCGCCTCCGAAAGCGGAATCGACGTGATTTGGTTCCCCCTCAGGCAAACCATGTGACCGAATTTCCCTTCGTGAATCAGGTCAACCGCTTTGACCCCGTAGCGAGTCCCAAGCACACGGTCAAAGGCGGTCGGAGAGCCTCCACGCTGGGTATGGCCAAGGACGGTGACCCGCGTTTCGTAACCCGTCCTTTTTTCAACCTCATTCGCAATCACTTCCCCGACTCCGCCCAGGTGCACGTGCCCGAACTGATCCAGCTTCTGATTCTTCGTCACCACCTGCTCAAAACCATCCAGTTTAAAGCCTTCCGCCACAACCACGATTGAAAACAGCCGTCCGCGGGCGTGACGCTTGGCAAGGATCTTGCAGATGTCGTCAATGCTCATCGGACGTTCCGGAATCAGAATGCAGTCGGCTCCACCGGCCAAGCCTCCCACAACAGCAATCCAACCGGTATGCCGGCCCATGACCTCAACCACCATCACCCGCTGATGGGATTCCGCCGTGGTGTGCAGGCGGTCAATGGCTTCCGTTACGATCGATACGGCGGTGTCAAAGCCGAAGGTTTGATCGGTCCCTTCCACGTCGTTATCGATAGTCTTGGGCACACCGACAACCTTAAAGTTTTCCTTCGCAAGGCTGCGCGCCACGCCCAGCGTATCTTCGCCGCCGATGGCAATCAAGCAATCAAGGCCCAACTGCTGCATGTTTTCGAGCAACGCTTTCTTGTCTTCGGGATCCTTCAGAGGGTTGGTCCTGGAAGTGCCCAGAATTGTACCGCCGCGGGGCAAAATCCCTGAGACCTTCATCAAGTCCAGCGGTTCGACGGTGCCCTTCACAAGTCCGAGCCAACCATTCTTGATTCCCATCGTTTCGTAACCCAGCATGTAGGCGCGACGCACCACTGCACGGATTACCGCGTTCAGGCCGGGACAGTCTCCACCACCCGTTAAAATGCCGATTGCTTGCTTACCATTTCTAGACATTGTTGATTAATTCTCCTCGTGAAATAGAGTTCTTCTCGCCAGCGGCAGGGATCGACTTCCCTGCCCTAACCAGCCCTTCCGGTCAAATCCCCCCTTAAAACCCGAAATATACATATCTATCAGGAAACCGCAACCGGGTCAAATGCTTGCCGGTCAGCGGGCAAAGTACGAATGCACAAAATACCAGACTCCCAGGACAACCAGCATAATGTTCGCCACCCGAAACAGGTAGCGGTTGAAGTCCTTATGCAGGCCGGTTCCCCAAGCCATCAGCCAGACCGATGCGAACGCGGCCCCGTAATAGCCCACCACGCCCCCCGCAAAAAACGGCATGATGTGCCAATAACCCGCCGTGCGCCCTTCGGCGATGACCGGCCCGGCAATGATCAGCCAGAAAACCCAGGTCGCGGGTGCCGTGACCTCAAACAGGGTCGCTAAAGACACGCTGCTCATAGACATCGACCAGGAGTGCGCCTTCCCGTCCGGGTTTTTTCCTGGCATACTCCGGAGCGAGAGGCCTCCAAACACCGCCAACGCAACGCCGCCTGCATAGGCGGTGTAGTGCGCAATGTTGAGGGGGATATATTGGTAGAAGAAAAAAGTGATCACCAGGAAAAGGCCGTCCACCAACGTGGGTGGCCCGACCAAAAGCACCGAGGCAGTCAGCCACCGGCGCGCCGTCGCCTGAGTGAGAGCAATCAAATGCAGCGGGCTCGGAATCAAACCTCCGACCACCCCCATGCCCAATCCTAGAAGTAAAAGGTCCATAATCTGCTTACCGCAGCCCGGTCTGCCGGGCCTGCGCCAGCCGCAAAGCAGGCCCGGACTTCGCCGAGTCCGCGCTAAACCAGGACAAGGTCCGGATGGTAGATGCTGCCTTTGACATGCCTCGCCACCGCAATCAAACGCCGTTCCGGATTCATCACCTTCAGCAACGCGACGGATTGCGATTGTCCTGTGCCGCGCCCGAAACGGTCGGCCTGCGCCAGCTCAAAACGGTGCCCGTGACGCACGCTTTTCTCCTCTCGCCCGCGGACCACCAGTTCCGGACAATCCGGCAAAAGTTCCTCAAGAGGCACCAGACAACTTGCGGCGGTTCCCTCGCGGGCCGCCTCCTCAAGCCTCTCCAAAGAAACCGCGCGGTCCAGCTTGAATTCCGCCACGGTGGTGCGCCGCAAAGTTTCCAGGTGCGCCCCGCACCCGAGTTCCCGGCCGATATCGTGAGCGAGCGAGCGGACGTAAGTTCCACCGGAACACTCCGCCGCAAAACGCGCCCGATCGCCCTCGAACGACACTAACTCGAAAGCGTAGACTTCCACTTCCACCGGCTCCAGATGGACAGGTTTATTCTGGCGCGCCAGCTGATAAGCCCGGGTCCCGGCAATTCGCTTGGCCGAATAGGCTGGAGGAGTCTGCATCAAGCGGCCGGTAAACTCGCGGAAGAGCTTTTCAAGATCCGATGTCTGGAACTCCACCGGGCGGGCCTCGGAAGTTGGCTTGCCCGTGGCATCGTAAGTATCGGTCGAAAAACCGAACCGCATGGTGCCTTCATAAGCTTTTCGCGATTTGAGGTAGAACTGCGCGAAGCGCGTCGCCTTGCCGACGGAAAGAGGCAAGACGCCGGTGGCAAAAGGATCGAGAGTACCGAAATGCCCGACCTGCCGGATTCCCAACAGCCGCCGGACGCACGCCACCACGTCATGCGAAGTCATGCGGGGGGGTTTGTCAATAATCAAGACTCCGGAAATGGGTCGATCCATGCACACGCCTGTCGAATCTTCACTGGGGTGAAGTTGATGAGCCTTCTGTCATTCAAAAACACGTTGATGAAGCCGCTATTCAGATGGAGAAACTAAGACCTTCGCTTCTAACGGGAGGTGCGCACAGCATCCTTCCCTCAACTCTGGTCGTGGATCTTTTCGAGCAGAGATTCAACCCTGAGGGCGTCTTGGGGGCCATGATCTAAATTGAAGACCAGTTGGGGCACCCGCTGCAGCCCCAGCCGCAGGCCGATCTCGTGCCGAAGGTATCCGGCCGCCGAGGACAAACCTTCCAGGGAGCTTTGCTGGGCATCCTCTTCGCCCAGGACGCGGACCCAAACGCGCGCAACACGCAAGTCCGGGCTCAGATCAACACGCGTAACGTCCACCGACCCGATCCGGGGATCCTTCAGTTCCAGCAGGATCATCTCCACCACTTCCATCCGGATTTGATCCTGGAGCCTCTCATGGCGGTACCCGGAGGCGCTCATCTCAATTTCCCTCCACCCGGCAAGCCCTCAAAAAAATTCAATCTCGTGGCGGGCGACGTCATCTCCAAGGATGTTTTCGGATTCCCGAAGAACCTGTTGGAAAACGGATTCGAGCAGCGGCCTGCTGTCTGAGATGGAAACAATCCCCAGGGTGGCCCGTTGCCACACATCCTGGGCGTCCATCTCTGAGACTGCCACGTTGAATCTGGACCGGAGACGGTCGCGCACCTTGCGCAAAACCGCCCGTTTCTCCTTAAGGGAATGCGCGTAGGGCAGGTGGATTTCCAGAGTCAATACGCCGACAGGCATTTGAGAAACATCACCCGCTCAGGCCAGTGCGGGCTCCATAACACGCTCAACGGTGAAGGCTTCGATGACATCGCCCTTTTTCAGGTCATTGAAGTTCTCCAGGGCGATTCCGCACTCGGTGCCGAACTTCACTTCCGGCACGTCCTCCTTAAACCGGCGGACGGACCGGACCTTCCCTTCATAAACGACGACGTTATCACGCAGCAGCCGGACCTTGGCATCCCGGGACACTTTGCCCTCCTGCACGTAGCAGCCGGCCACCGTGCCGACCTTGGAGATGTGGAAGGTATCCCGGACTTCCACCCGGCCCAACGAGGTTTCCTTGAACACGGCTGAAAGCAAGCCCACCATGGCCTTCTTAATTTCTTCGACGACCTCGTAGATGACGGTATGGAGGCGAATATCCACTTTTTCAAGCTGGGCCAGATCATTGGCCTTGCGCTCCGGCCGAACGTTGAACCCCACAATCACCGCGTTGGAAGCCGAGGCCAGGAGCACGTCGGTTTCCGTAATGGCGCCGACGCCGGCATGAATAACCTTGCTTTTGACCCTATCGTTGCCCAGCTTACCCAACGTCTCGGAAAGCACCTCGACCGAACCCTGAACGTCCGCTTTGATAATCAGGGCCAGTTCCTTGATTTCGCCGGCCGCCATCTTCGCATGCAGATGTTCAAGCGTCAGCCGCGAGGACTTAGCCAGGGCGGCTTCACGCAATTTGCTTTGCCGGTGCACGGAGATCTGCCGGGCCTTGGTGGTATCCTCCAAGGCCTGCAGGCGGTCGCCGGCCTGCGGAACGTCTTCCAGGCCAAGGATCTCAACCGGCGTGCTGGGAGAAGCCTCCCGGCAGGGCCGCCCGTGATCATCAAACATGGCCCGAACCTTTCCGTAAATTGCACCAATGATAAAAGAATCGCCGACGCGCAGGGTGCCGTTCTGGACAATCACGGTGGCCACCGGACCTCGGCCCTTGTCGAGTTTCGCCTCCAGCACGGTTCCGGAAGCCAAACGCGCCGGGTTGGCCTTAAGCGCCTGCATATCCGACACCAGCAAAATCATTTCGAGCAAGGTATCCAGATTCAATCGCTGCTTGGCGGAAACTTCCACGGTGACGGTCTCGCCGCCCCAGTCCTCGGCCATCAGCCCCCGGTCCGCCAGTTGCTTTTTGACCTTTTCGGGCATGGCCCCGGGCTTGTCAATCTTGTTGATGGCCACCAGGATGGGGACCTGCGCGGCACGGGCGTGGTTGATGGCTTCCAGGGTCTGGGGCATCACCCCGTCATCGGCGGCGACAACCAGCACGACCACATCGGTGACCTTGGCGCCGCGGGCGCGCATCAAGGTGAAAGCCTCGTGGCCGGGCGTATCCAGGAAGACGATCTTTCGTCCCTGGGTTTCCACATGATAGGCGCCGATATGCTGGGTAATTCCTCCCGCTTCGCCGGCCGCCACCCGCGCTTCCCGAATCGCATCGAGCAGGGAGGTTTTACCGTGGTCAACATGGCCCATGACCGTGACGACGGGAGCCCGGGGCTCCAGGTCTTCCTTGCTGTCAGGGACTTCGCTTTCCTGGAAAACTTCGTCCTCAAAACTGATGATCTTGCTCTCGGCACCGAAGGCGCGCGAGATCTCAGAAGCGGTGTCACTGTCCAAAGTCTGGTTGATCGTGGCAAAGACGCCCTTGTCCAGCAGGCGCTTCAAAACGTCCCGCGCGCGAACTCCCAGTTTCTCAGAAAGCTCCTTGACGCTGACGCCTTCGGTAATGGTAATGGTGCGCGTAATCGGAACCTCTTCGGGCACTGGAGGACGGGCGGGCGTTGGAGCCGGGCGCCTCCCGGACGGGGTGGGCCGGCGTCCCGGCCGCCCGGCCGCTGCACCGCCCGGACCCTGGCGGCTGGCCGTGGGATGCATGGGGCGCGGTTCACCGGGGCGTCGATGACTATGGCCACGGCTGGGAACGGCTTTGGGAAAACCCGCCGCAGGATAGATGGGCTGCTTGGAAGGAGGCAGCTTTGATCTTCGCGCTGGTTTGGCGGCTTTTGAACCGGAACCGGTGGCGTCAGCAAGCTTTTCGGAAATGACAGGCCTGCCCCGGCTGCCGGCCGGCGGGGCGGTCTTGGCCGCCGCAGGAGCCGCGGAAACACGTTCACCAACCTTTCCGGCGCGGGGAGGGGCAACCTTGGGGACTCCGGCAGCCGGCGGCTGCTCCACGCGCCCCGCAGGGGGACGCGGAGGTGGAGGCGGAGCCACCGTCTTGCGGGCTGCGGCCTTGATTTCAGCAATCGATCTTCGAAAGGACTTGGGAGATGATTCGATTCCCTTGCGCATGGCCGGCCGGGAAGACGCCGAGGTCCCGGCCGCCCCGCCTTTGGGGCGGGCAGCGGTTTTGGAAGCGGCCTCCTTCTTTTCGGAGCCAGCTTCGCTCCCCTCACCATTGAAGTGCTTGCGCACTCGATCCGCTGTTGCGTCGTCGAGCGAACTGGAGTGAGACTTCTTGTCGGTCACGCCCAGTTGTCTGAGGCAGTCAAGGACTACCCGGCTTTTTACCTCGAGCTCTCTTGCCAGCTCATTGATTCGAATACCGCCCATCTCACCTCTTCAATTCTCTAAATGCCTGGGGAACTAATCTCGGCCACACTATCTTTCTCATAGTGTAGCGTAATTCCGCTGAGATTACGTCTTCTCATCCCCGGAACCTTCGGCTTCCCCGTTATCCAAGGCCGCCTTTTCCTCGGCAGCTTCTTCGGAGGGCGGCGCAACCGCCTCATCCTCCTGCTCGGCAGGCTCGGCAACTTCTGCTTCGTCCGCCTCAACCGGCTCGCTCGCTTCAGCCGGTTCGGCTTGTTCAGCCAATTCCCCGGCCGCTTCGGCGGTCTCGGTTTCCGCCAGAACCTCCGCCTCGTCCGATCCTTCCGCCAATTGCGCGGCCGCTTCAGCTTCTGCAGCAGCTGCAGCAGCAGCTGCAGCTTCGGCAGCTGCGGCTTCAGCAGCTTCCTGAGCCTCCAGCTCCGCCTGCCCCTTTTCAAAGTAGTCGGTCACCACCAGCCGGATGCGATCGATGGTCTTTTCGCCGATGCCCGGAATCTCCAGCAGTTCTTCCGGCGTCATTTGCGCCAATTGCTCAACGGTTTCAAGGCCGTGGTCGCGCAAGCGGTCGAGCGTTTTTTCTCCCAGGCCTTCCAGGTCTGAAATCGGAGCGCCGCGCAACGCCATCGCCGCCATCTGCGACTCAATTTCCCGGCGCTTTTCTTCTTCGCTCTTGATATCGATCTGCCAGCCCAGCAACTTGGCGGCCAGCCGGACGTTTTGTCCCTTCTTGCCGATCGCCAGGGAAAGCTGGGAATCGTCAACAATCACTTCCAGGTGCCGCTGCTCGATGTCCACGATGGAAACGTGGTTGATCTTGGCGGGACTCAGCGCGTTGGCGGCAAAGGTTACGGGGTCTTCGTTATACTCGATGATGTCAATTTTCTCCCCGCGCAGTTCGCGAATCACGGATTGGACGCGCATGCCTTTCATGCCGACGCAGGCGCCCACGCAATCGACGTCCGGATCGCGGGAGTAAACGGCCACCTTGGTTCGCTCGCCCGCCTCGCGGGCAATCGCCCGGATGACCACCGTGCTGTCATAGATTTCCGGGACTTCCATTTCAAACAGTTTCTGCACCAGGCTTGAGTCGGCCCGGGAAGCAATCACCTGCGGGCCGCGTGCAGCGCGGTCCACCATGGTGATGACCGCTCGCACGCGTTCGCCGATCTGATAGGTTTCCAGCCGCGACTGCTCGCGCCGGGGCATCCGGGCCTCGGTCCGGCCAAGGTCCAGAATCAGGTCGGGGCCTTCCATGCGCTTGACGGTGCAGTTGACCAGCTCGCCGAGCCGCTGGCTGTATTCCGCATAGACGGTGTCCCGCTCGGCCTCCCGCACTTTTTGGAAGATCACCTGCTTGGCCGTCTGCGCCGCGATGCGTCCCAGTACGTCGGTCGCCTTGGGGATCCGGACGAATTCCTCCACGGCAGCTTCGGGATTCAGCTTGAGAGCTTCCTGAAGGGAAATTTCATGGTCGGGATCGGCGACGGCCTCAACCACTTTCTTGACCGCGTAAACTTCCACCAGCCCGGTGTCTTTGTTGAAGTGCGATTCCAGGTCTTCGACGCTCTTATAGTATTTTCGCGTCGCCACCAGGATGGCATCCTCGACGGCGGCGACCACAATTTCAGGGTCGATGCCTTTTTCCCGGCTCAGTTGGTCAATCGTTTGATAAAGAAGACTGGTCGACACAGTTCACTGTCCTCCGCCTGGCATGTCTCGGGCCCGGTTTTCCATCGGACCCGCCATCCCTGCTATAGCTCCGGCAGAAGCCGGGCTTTCGAAATATTGGAAAGCTCAACCTCCGCGATTTCCCCGCCATCTTCAAGGTCCAGCTTAACGCGGCCGGCTTCCATTCCGGCTAGCCTGCCCTCAAGGACTTTCCGTTCCGCGACCGGCTGGCGCAAAACGACCCGGGCGCGCCGTCCCGTAAAGTAAGCAAACTCCCGGGGCTTCGCCAGCTTCCGGTCCAGGCCCGGCGAAGAGACCTCCAATAGATAACGCCCTGGGAAGGGATCCTCGACATCCAGGATAGCACTGATCTGTTCGCTCACCAGTGCGCAATCGGCGTGCGAAACGCCTCCCGGCTTATCGATGTAAACGCGCAGAAGCGGGTTTGATCTTCCGCCCTTCAGTTCAACATCAATAAGCGCCAGTCCCTCGCCCGTCGCCACGCGGTCTGCGATGGCTTCAATTTGCCCGATATCAATACCCATCTCGTGTGGAAACGGTTCAGCTTGCCGTTCGTTGGGCGGCACGAGCGACTCGAGGCAATCGTGCGCCAACAAAAAAGTGGGCTTCCGCCCACCCAACTTGCGCCATCCTTGGAATTATAGCCTCCAAGCAGCCTCAGCGCAAGCCGCCCGGCCCGGCCAGCAGATTCGTGTCATTGGAGTTGCCGGGTGAGGCCGAAGAATTGAGCAGGGCGTTTGGAAAACACGCGGCCCGCTGCAGACCGATAGCCCCTCGGCCCGGCTTTGCGTCGGGCGATCAAACGCCGCCGACCGGCAAAGTTTGCAAAAACCCGCCGAGTATATGAGGATAGAAAAGACGCCGCCCGTGGGATCCACGTATCCGGCCCGGAGCCCATTACCGCGGCGACGGGATGGCGGCGCGCTCAAAAGCTCGTCGAGCTTGACACCTTTTTGAGCGGATTTCTATAATGCCCCTCTCGAACATGGAAATCAACGAGGGCAGTGTGAGGGTTTAACCTTTGTCGGCACCGGACGGCGAAAGCCGCGAACTCATCTTACAGCGTGAAAAGAAACTGCGGGCCATTGAAGAGCTGGGCTTTGAACTCTACCCGCGCAAATTTGATTTTACCCATACGATTCCCCAGGTTCTAGCGTCGTACTCCCGCGAAACGGTCGAAAGCCTGGCGGCCGCCAAGGTTCCGGTGCGGGTGGCGGGCCGCGTGATGACGATTCGCCCCCACGGCAAGGCGGGATTCGCGCACCTGCAGGGCGGCGGGGACCGGCTGCAGATCTACGTGCGCCTGGACGCGGTGGGAGAACGCGAATTCAAACTTTACAAGCTGCTCGATTTGGGCGACCCGGTGGGCGTGGAAGGATATCTGTTCCGCACCCGAACCGGCGAGCTGACGGTTCACGCCGAGCACCTCTACTTTCTGTCCAAAGCGCTGCTGCCGCTTCCCGAAAAGTGGCACGGGCTTTCGGACGTTGAAATCCGCTACCGGCAACGCTATCTCGATTTGATGGTCAACACCGAGGTGCGCCGCGTCTTCGAGCGGCGGTCCAGGCTGATCCGCGCCCTGCGGGATTTTCTGGACGCCGAAGGCTACCTGGAAGTGGAAACTCCGATGATGCAGCCGATGGCGGGCGGCGCCATGGCCCGGCCGTTTGTGACCCATCACAACACGCTCGATCTGGACCTTTACCTGCGCATCGCTCCGGAGCTTTATCTGAAGCGGCTGATCGTGGGCGGGCTCGACCGCGTGTATGAGGTGAACCGCAATTTCCGGAACGAAGGCATCTCCACCCAGCACAATCCGGAGTTCACCATGGTGGAGTTTTACCAGGCCTACGCCGATTACCGGGACATGATCGAGCTTTCCGAGCGCCTCTTGCGCCAGGTGGCCGAAACGGTTCTGGGATCGCTCGAATTTGACTACGGCGAACACCACATCTCCTTTGAGAAGTTCGAGCGGTACACGATGAAAGAAGCCGTCGTCCGCTTCTGGCCGAAACAAGCCGGCGAGATCACGATGACCGACCTCGACGACCTCCAGAGTCTCCGCCAACGGGTTCCCGCGCTGAACGACTGGTTCTCACGCGAGACTGGCGGAGCGCCGCTGGGCGAATCCTTCTTAAAGCAGTGCGCTCCCGGCGAGCTTCTCCAGGCCGTCTTTGAAATGGTGGCCGAGCATCAGTTGATCCAGCCCACGTTTATTCTGGATTTTCCCCTGGAAGTCTCGCCGCTGGCCAAGCAGAAGCCGGACGATCCCAACTTTGTTGAGCGCTTTGAGCTTTACGTGGGTGGGATGGAAATCGCCAACGCCTTCAGCGAGCTGAACGATCCCGCCGAGCAGCGCAACCGCTTCCGGTACCAGCAGATGCTGCGCGAAAAAGGAGACCTGACCGCGCACGCGATTGACGAGGATTATATCCGCGCCTTGAGTTACGGCATGCCGCCCACCGGCGGAGAAGGCATCGGCATCGACCGCCTGACCATGCTTCTGACCAACTCCCACTCGATCCGCGACGTGATCCTGTTTCCTTTGCTGCGTCCTGAAAAGACTTCTTCATGAGGCCGGCGGACCATCTTCCAGTCCAAGACCTTGTCCAGCCGCGAGAGGGGTCCGGCAAACTGAATAAACTTTGCCTGCCAGCTAATCTCATTGATAATGTTTACCAGTGATGCGCTTTGAACTGTATGTAGCCCTGCGCTATTTGAAAGCGAAACGGCGGCAAGCCGCCATCTCCGTGATCACCTTGATTTCCGTGGTGGGCGTGATGGCGGGCGTCGCCGCGCTGGTTGTGGCGCTCGCCATCAACAACGGCTTCCGGGAAGAGCTTGAGAACAAGCTGCTCGGCGCCACCTCCAACATCAATCTGCTCCGCGCGCAAAACGACGGCATCCAAGATTACGAGCAACTCACCGCCAAGCTGTCGAAACTGCCCCACGTGGAGGCGGCGGCTCCGGCGCTTTATGAAGAGGTTTTGATTTCCAGCCGGCAGCGGGCGCAGGGCGTGGTCCTCAAAGGAGTGGACCCCGAGCGGGAAATCAAGGTGGGCGATTTGCTGCAACACCTGACGGCGGGCTCGCTTCAAGGTCTCGCCCAACCCGTCCCCGGCGAGAACCCGATCGTTATCGGCAAGGAGCTGGCCAAATCCCTGGGAGTCTTTGTGGGTGACACCGTCATGGTGACAAGCCCGCAGGGATCGCTCACGCCCTTCGGCGTGGTGCCCAAATATATGCACTTCCGCGTGGTGGGCATATTCAATTCCGGCTTCTTCGATTTTGACTCGACCTGGGCGTTTACCGACCTCGGCGCCGCCCAGCGGCTGTTTGATTTAAGGCACGTGGCCTCCGTGATTGAGTTCAAGCTGGACAACGTTTATCTGGCCGATCAGGTGGCCAAGGTGATTCGCAAGGCGGCGGGGCCGGGATTTGAAACCCAGACCTGGATGGACCAGAACCGCTCGCTGTTCAGCGCTCTGCGCCTGGAGCGGCTGGTCACGATCCTCACCATCGGGCTGATCGTGCTGGTGGCGGCGCTGAATATTTTCATCACACTGGTGATGATGGTGATGGAAAAAACCCGGGATATCGCGGTGCTGCGCTCGATGGGGGCCAAGAAGAAGCAGGTCTGGGCGGTCTTTACTCTGCACGGGCTGCTGATCGCCTGGGTGGGAACGGCTCTAGGCCTCATTCTAGGCTACGGGACTTCCTGGCTAGGGCAGCACTACAAGCTGATCCCTCTGCAGGCGGACATCTACGGCTTATCGTCGGTTCCCTTCCATCCCCGTCCCTGGGATGGCCTCTGGATCGCCCTGGCGGCTCTGGGAGTCAGCTTTCTGGCAACGCTTTACCCGTCGCTGGCGGCGACAAAGCTGGACCCGGCGGAAATCTTGCGTTATGAATAGGAAACGGGAAGGCCAGCAGCAGGAACAGGGCTGAAATGGAATCTGAAATTATTTTAAGAACCGAAGACCTCGCCAAAACTTTCCACTCCGGTGACGAAGAAGTTGTTGTCTTTGAGCATCTTAATCTTGAGATCCGGGCCGGAGAACTGGTCGCGCTGGTGGGAGAGTCGGGAACAGGAAAGACCACGCTTTTGCACCTGCTTGCGGCTCTGGACACTCCAACCGCAGGTGAGTTATACTTTGCTGGGCAGAAGTTATGTGAGCTGGGACCGGAAAAGCAGGCAGCCTACCGTAACCAGCGGGTCGGTTTTGTATGGCAAATGCATTATCTGCTGCCTGAGTTTAGTGCGATCGAGAACGTGATGCTGCCGCAGCTGATCGCAGGTAAAGACGTCAAGGTGGCACAGAACCAAGCCAGGGAACTTCTGGCGGAGGTGGGGCTGGAAAAAGCCATGGGACGCCTGGCGGGCGAGCTCTCCGGGGGAGAGCAGCAGCGGGTGGCGCTGGCAAGAGCGCTGGTAAACGGTCCATCGCTGCTGCTGGCTGATGAGCCCACGGGGAACCTGGACCGCCACACCGCAGAGCGGGTCACCGATCTACTTGAACGGCTGCACCGGATTCACGGACTAACCTCGGTGCTGGCCACGCACAACATGGAACTCGCGCAACGCGCGACCCGGATGTTGCGACTGGAGAACGGGCAACTTACCGAGGTTGTAGTTCCACGGTTTAACTGACAGCCCGCCCCGGGCCAGTGAGGACGGGAGGCGGGAACTAAAGGAAGAACTGAGGAGCTATGTTCGAGAGATACACAGAGAAAGCCCGGCGTGTTATCTTTTTCGCTCGCTACGAAGCCAGCCAGTTTGGCAGTCCCTACATTGAGAGCGAGCACCTCCTGCTCGGTCTGCTGCGCGAAGACAAAGCGCTTACCAACCGCTTTCTACGTTCCCACGCATCGATAGAGTCGATTCGCAAGCAGGTCGAGGCGCGCACGCCAATCCGGGAAAAGGTTTCCACGTCCGTCGAGTTACCGCTCAGCCAGGAATGCAAGCGGGTTCTGGCCTACGCCGCCGAAGAAGCCGAACGCTTGTCGCACAAGCACATCGGGACCGAGCACCTTCTGCTGGGCCTGTTGCGCGAAGATAAGTCGTTTGCCGCGGAGATCCTGCACGACCGCGGCTTGCGCCTGACCACGCTGCGCGAGGGTCTGAACCGGGCGCAGAGTGAAAAGGTTTCATCGAGCCGCTCCAAAGAGACTTCCCTGCTGGCCGAGTTCAGCCGCGATCTCACTCAGGCCGCGCTGGAGAATCAGTTGGATCCCCTGGTGGGGCGCGAAAATGAAGTCGAGCGGGTCGTGCAGATCCTGTGCCGCCGCACCAAGAATAATCCCGTGCTGATCGGCGAGCCGGGCGTGGGCAAGACGGCCATCGTGGAAGGCCTGGCCGAACGCATCGCCGAGGGCGAGGTACCGTCGTTTTTGGCCGACAAGCGCATTCTGGCCCTGGATCTTTCGCTGATCGTGGCCGGAACCAAGTACCGAGGGCAGTTCGAGGAACGACTGAAGACCATCATGAAAGAGCTGATGGAAGCTCAGAACGCCGTCATTTTTATCGACGAGCTGCACACCCTGGTGGGAGCCGGTTCAGCGGAGGGATCGCTCGACGCGGCCAACATTCTGAAGCCGGCGCTTTCGCGCGGCGAGATTCAGTGCATCGGGGCGACCACCCCGGGAGAGTTCCGGAAGTCCATCGAGCGCGACCGCTCGCTGGAAAGGCGGTTTCAAGCCGTCAAAGTTCCGCCTCCGGACGAAGCCCAGGCCATCAAGATTCTTTTTGGCATCAAGGAGCGCTACGAGAAGTTCCATGCCGTGTCGTACACGGACGAAGCGCTTTCCAACGCCGTCTATCTCTCCAGCCGCTACATTCCGGACCGCTTCCTGCCCGACAAAGCTGTTGACCTGATCGATGAAGCGGGCGCCAGGGTCAAGCTCCGCCAGAGTACTTTGCCCGAAGAGATGATCGACGTGCAGAAGCGGATCAAATTTGTGGTTCACCGCATGGAAAATGCGATTGCCAACCACGAGTTTGAAAAAGCCCGGTTTTATTCCGACGAGGAACGCAAGGAGCGTGAAAATCTGCGGCTGCTCCGCGAAAAGTACAATATTGATGAAACTTCCATCGGAGCCGTCACCCACCAGGATATCGAAGAGGTCGTCGCGCGTTGGACCGGCATCCCGGTCATCTCAATCAAGGAAGAGGAAACGTCAAAGCTGCTGCGGATTGAGGAAGAGCTGCACAAGCGGATCGTTAATCAGGACCAAGCGATCTCAGCTCTGGCCCGGGCCATTCGGCGTTCGCGCGCCGGGCTGAAGCAGCCGGGGCGTCCGGTCGGATCGTTTCTTTTTCTCGGCCCCACGGGCGTGGGCAAGACGGAAATGGCTCGCTCGCTTTCCGAATTTCTGTTCGGCAGTGACCAGGCCCTGATCCGCTTTGATATGTCAGAGTTCATGGAAAAACATGCCGTGTCAAAGCTGATCGGCTCTCCCCCAGGATACGTCGGCTATGAAGAGGGAGGACAACTGACCGAGCGGGTGCGGCGCACGCCTTACTCCTTGATTCTGCTGGATGAAATCGAGAAGGCGCATCCGGATATTTTCAATATCCTGCTGCAGGTTTTCGAGGATGGCCAGTTGACCGACGGACTGGGCAACACCGTGGATTTCAAGAACACGATCCTGATTATGACTTCGAATATCGGCGCCCGGTATTTGGAGCGGCGGTCGAACATGGGATTCCAATCGGCGGTGGAGGGCGCGGCGGAAAAGAAGATCGGCGACCAGGTCATGGCAGAGGTCAAGCGGCTGTTCAATCCGGAATTCCTGAACCGGCTGGACGAGGTTATCATCTTTAACGCCCTGAACGACGACGATCTGCTCCAGATTCTGGATTTGCTCGTTGGCGTCATGAACCAGCATTTGACTCAAAAGAACATCTCGTTGACGCTCTCGCCTGAGGCCGGAAAGTGGATTCTGGAAAAGACTTGTGCGGACCGTTCATACGGGGCCAGGCCTCTGCGGAGGGCTTTGCAGAAATATATCGAGGATCCGCTTTCCGAAGCGTTGATCCAGGGGGAGATCCAACCACCCACGGTCTTGGAGGTGGTCGTCGAAAATGAATCGCTCTATTACCGCCCCGTCAACGATAAACTGGTCGCGGCCACACCACTGTCTCACTAGAGTCGTTCAACTCCTATGGGGGCCGGAGAGTCCGCGAAGAACCTGAATACCCAACGCATCCTCAGAAATGCTTGATGGAGCTTGGCCCTTTTGCGTTAAGGACCCGAGCCAACTCTTGAGGAATTCACTGCATCGGAGATGCTTAAGCTCTCAACTGTAGCGGGGAGAAAGGCTGTTTCTTGAAGTTTTTGAAGGGTTGTCGGCGCAAACAGATCCAGCGAGCCGGAATCTCGCTTGCCACCACGATTGGGTTCATCCTTTTTGCCGGACTTGCACTTCGCGCGCAGAGTTCCGCCCCGAAAAGCCAGCCGAAGCAGGCAGGTGCGCAGCCAAGCGGGAAGCAGCCGTCCCCCGCCAAGAAGGCTGTTCAGAAGCTTGAGCAACTGCAGCTTGAAACGCCTCAGCTGGAAACCCCGAAACCCGCCAAGCCCTCGGCCAAACCGAAGACGCCCGCCAAAAAGCAGAAGGAATTGATTGAAGCCATCATCTTCCGAGGCAACCGGAGGGTTCCCTCTTCCGTGCTGAGAGCCCGCATTTTTTCGCGTCCCGGCGACGTTTACAGCGTCAATGCCCTGGAGCGCGACTTCATGGCCCTGTGGCACACCGGTTATTTTGATGATATCCGCCTGGAAGTCCAAAACGGGAAAAAGGGCGAGATTGTCATCTTTTATGTTCGGGAAAAGAAGCTGGTGCGAGCCATCACCTATAAGGGACTGCACAGCGTCCAACAATCCGACGTTCTGGAGGCGTTTCAAAAGCAGAAAGTGGGCTTGACGATCGACTCGCAATTCGATCCCGTGGTCGTCAAGAGAGCCGAGGTTGTTCTGCGGCAAATGCTGGGCGCGCACGGCCGGCAATTTGCTACCGTCCGGGCCCGCACCCGCAATATTCCTCCCAATTCCGTGGCCCTGACGTTCATTGTTACCGAGGGTCCCAAGGTAAAGGTCGGCAAGATCACTTTTCAAGGGAATACGGTGTTTCCAAACCGGGAACTGGTTCAGCAGATGAAACTGTCGAGGCCCACGGGGCTGCCGCCGTGGTTTTATTGGTTTCATAAGACCTACGACCACGACAAAGTCCTTTTTGACCTGGAAAAGGTGCGGGAACTTTATCAGGATCACGGCTATTTCTTCGCGATTCCCGAAGAACCCAAGGTGAAGATGCGGAATACCGCGCATCACTGGCCGCTCTTCTTCTGGAGTTGGGGACACGGCAAGGCCGTGGACATTACCATCCCCGTCGAGCAGGGACACCAATATAAGCTCGGCAAATTCACCATCCATGGCGCCAAGCTCTTCAAAGCCCAGAAGCTCAAACCCCTTCTCGGAATGAAGCAGGGCGAGGTTTTCGATCTTTCCAAGGTTCGCAAGACGATTAAGAATCTGACCGAACTTTACGGGGACTTCGGCTACATCAACTTCGTAGCGACTCCAGATCCGGAACCCGACCGCAAAAAGCGCATTGTCAATCTGTCCCTGGACTTTGACGAGGGCAAACAATTTTTCATCCACCGAATCAATTTTTCCGGAAACACCAAAACCCGCGACAAAGTCATTCGGCGCGAACTGATGTTGAATGAAGGACAAGTCTTCAATTCCCGCCTTTGGAAATTGAGCATCTTAAAAGTCAACCAGCTCGGCTTTTTTAACCCGATCAAGAAGGAAGATTACGACATCAAGCAAAACGCCAAGAACGACACGGTGGATATCAACTTGAAGGTCAAGGAGAAAGGCCGCAACTCGATCGGGTTTTCCGGAGGAACCAGCGGCTATTCGGGGAATTTTATCGGGTTCAATTACTCCACAAGCAATTTCCTGGGCTTGGGCGAAACGCTCAGCTTCAGCGCCCAGACGGGGCAGTATCAGAAGCTCTACCAGTTCGGATTCACCGAGCCCTATGTTCTTGACCGGCCCATCACCACCGGCTTCACCGTTTACAAGAGCGACGTCAACTTCAACCAGCTTGAGCAGACCAGCGCCTATCAGGGAATCAGCCAGACCTACCTGGCTTCAGCGTTCGGTGCAAGCTCGTTCCAGAATTTCGCCCAGAATTCCACCGGGTTTACGGCCTTCGCCAGCTATCCGCTCAAGCGGCACTTTGCGAGGCTCGGCCTGACGTATAGCTTCTCAAACAGCAGCCTGCAAACCTTCAGCCTAGCTTCGCAGGCCTATTTTGAAGCCCTCAATTTCCAAAATATCGTGTCGGGCCCCAACTCGCTTACCGGAATCCGGCAAAGCTCGATCATGCCCACGTTTAACTACAGCACGATCGACAATTACAGGGATCCCCACACCGGCAAATCGCTCTTTGCGACTTTCCAGTTTGCGGGCAGCGCTTTGGGCGGCAACGTCAACACCATCGAACCCACCGTCGAAGCCAAGTATTATCACCCCATTAATCACGACCGGAACACCCTGGCCTTCCACCTCCTTTTCTCCACCATCTCCGGATACGGTGGCAAGGTGCCTCCACCATACTCCCGATTCTATATGGGTGGCGAAACCACCATCCGAGGGTTTGATATCTACTCTGTCAGTCCGATTGCCTTTTTCCCAACCACAGCTCAAGTCTGCAACCGGGATAGCGAAGGCAATATCATCACCGCCTTGAACTCCAACGGAGCCTCGTCGGGCTCTTGCGGATCGTACACAAAGTTCCCCGTCAATACGGTTACATTTCCGGGAGGCGATACGGAGCTGCTGACGAATTTCGAGTATCGAATCCCCATCGTGGGGCCGGTGAGCGTGGCGCCGTTTATTGACGCGGGAATGGACTTTGTTTGGCACACCAGCCAGTTGAACTTGCGGCCCACGGCACTGCTGCCGATCACACAGAATTTTTCATATTTCAAAGTGCCGACAAAGCTGCAGATCGTTCCGGGCACCAACTATAAGCCCCGGAGTTCGCTCGGCATCTCGCTGCAAGTAATCGTTCCGCATTTCAACATTCCGTTCCACCTCTATTACGGCTACAACTGGCTTCGGCTCAATCGCGTTATTACTCCGCCGACGGATGGGACTTTGCCTCCGCAGTCCCTTTTCCCCAACATGGCGACCTACGATCAAATCATGACCTACTTCCAACCGTTTCACTATGCAGAGCGGAGATCCATGGTGGGCTTTACGGTGGCACAGACTTTTTAACTTGACAGCCATTCCCGTTACAATGGCAAGATGTTGATTCGCTGATTTGATTGAAGAAAAGGAGTTTGAATGAGAAATCGAGTTTTTGCAATTTTCACGTTGTTCGCCCTGATCGGCTTTCCGATTTTCCTTGCAGGGCAAAGCGCCAGCGCAGCCTCGGCAGGGAAAGTCGGCGTGATTAACATCCAGGATGCGATTCTTAGCACTGCGCAGGGGAAAAATGCAATGCAAGGTCTGCAGAGCAAGTTCATGCCGCGGCAGCAGGAAATCCGGCGGCGGCAGCAGCAGGTCGAGCAACTGCGGGAACAGCTTCAAAAGCAGATGACCACCCTGAGTGCAGATGAGCAGCGACGGCTGAGCCGCGAACTCACTGAAAAACAGACGATCCTGAGGCGAATGACCGAGGACGCCCAATCCGATCTCCAATATGATCGCGAAAACATTATGCGGGGTATTGGTGAAAAGATGGTCAAGGTCATCCAACAGTACGCGCCCCAACACGGCTTTGCTCTGGTTTTAGATTCCAGCCAGGTTCCAGTCTATTACACTGCGGAGGGCTTCGATATTACAGAGGCCATCGTGAAGCTGTACAACTCAACGTATCCCATGCAGGCTTCATCGACGTCAGGGACCAGCAGCTCCAAAGCGACCCCCAAGAAAAAGTAACCGGGCACGCTAGCAGAGCAACCGCATAAGACTTGATTCCACCAACCGCGGGCGCCACAACTCCCGCGGTTAGGTGTTCTCGTTAACTGAGGTTTGGCTCTGCGTGGATGCTGACTTTGGAAATTTGAGGAAAGGCCTCGCGGAATCGAAATTCCAGCTCTTCCGTGATGTCGTGCACGCGCCCAATCGGCATGTCGGCAGCCAGCGTGCAGTGCATCGTCACCAGAATCCCTCCGCCCACCAGGTGCGCCTCAACCGAATGGCAGTCTTCAAGTCCCGGCGTCTCCCGCGCAATGCTCATCAACTTTTGCTGGACCGCGCTCGGATCCAGCGGAGCGCTGTCAGCCGACTCAACGTGCTTCCGTAGGGGTTCAAGGTGCACGTTCATCTGATCCACCTCGGAAAGTTCTTCCTTGATTCCGCGCTCCAGCCTGTCGGCCTGCTGG
>CAYWMN010000003.1:0-36406 GCA_964459065.1 uncultured Acidobacteriota bacterium
TACAAAATCCAGAATGGCGGTGGAAACACCGCCATCCAAAAAGACGCGTGCAAACAAGCGCTACTTGATAACTCCCAGGTTGATGAGCTGCTGCTTGACGCGCGCTTTTTCTGCCGGGGTCGATTCAACGAGCGGCAAGCGGGGAGGACCGACGCGAACTCCCGTCATTTCGATGGCCGACCGGAGCGCGGGGATGGGGTTCACGCCTCCGTCGGGAGGGAAAGATTTGAAGAAGGCGTCGAGCGCCCGGTGAATCTTCTCGGCTTCCTTGATCTTCCCGGCCAGGAACAGTTCGATCATGTTGCGCATCTTGTCGCCGATCACGTGAGCGCCGCCGCTGACCACGCCGACCGCGCCCTGCGCCAGTCCGCACAGCACCATGATGTCATCGCCGTCGTAGACGGTGAAGCCGTCCGGAGTGGCCCGCGCGAACTCCGTCATCTGCGTGGGATTGAGTCCCGCTTCGTCCTTGATGCCCACGATGTTTTTGAAGTCCCGCGCCAGGCGTCCCACGGTGTCCGGGTTGATGTTGCCGCCGGTGAAAAGCGGAATATTGTAGAGCACGATCGGCAGACTGGTGTTCTGCGCAATCGTTTTGTAATGTTGGTAGATTCCTTCCTGCGTGGGCCGGCAAAACAGGGGCCCAATGATCAGAGCGACCTCGTAGCCGAGCTTTTCAGCCTCCTGGGTGAGCAGAACCGCTTCCCGCGTGGAGCCGGCGCCGGTTCCGGCCGCCATAGGTTTTCTGCCCGCAACCGCTTCGCGGGCAAACTTGAACAGCTCGACGCGCTCTTCAAACCGCAGCGTGTTGAACTCGCCGGTCGTCCCCTCAATCAGGAGACTGTCGCAGAAATTGCGTGAAATCAGGTGCTCGATCAGGTCGCCGGTGGCGGGGTAATCGATGTCCTGGTTGTCCTGCTTAAAGGGCGTGACCATGGGGACGATGATTCGTCCCAGCAACTTGCCTACATTTTCCATATTTCTTCCTCGCTTGAGATTTCAGCCGGAGTTTGCAGAGTCGTTCCCGGCTTCTCCTGTAGTGTACCCTAAAAGCGCTCCGATGATGTGCCGCCCGTCACTCCTGCAGGGTTCGGCCGCGGCGGCCCCATTAACGTCCCAGGTGCGCCACGGGCATCCCTGGCTCGGACCGTGCCCTGCTTGGGCCGCGATGGGATGATCGACGCAACGAGCCTTAGCGCGGCATCACGGGCAGCACCAGCTCCGACGGATGCGCGCTATCGTGATAGATCACGTTGGTCGCCTTGACCGTGTGCGTCGCAAATTCCGGTTCGGCGCCCGTGTTGGGATTGCGGTCAAAGCGGGGAAAGTTGCTGCTGGAAACTTCCAGCCGCAGTCGATGCCCGGCTTTGAAAACATTGCTGGTGGACCACAGATCGATTGTGAACTTGTAGACGTGGCCGGGATTCATGAACTCCGGCTTGACCTGGGAGTCCCGGTAGCGCGCGCGAAGGATGCCTTCGGTCAGGTTCTGCGCAAATCCATTGGGCCACACATCCACCAGTTTCCCGGTAAAATCCGTATCCACCGCCGAGGAGCTGGCATAAAGGATCAGCTTGACGTGGCCCGTCACTTCGAAATCGTGTTTGAATGCCGGGGTGGTATAGACCAAAACATCGGGCCGGGCCTCATCGGGACGTTGATCAACCGCCCCGGCCGGGACCTCGCTGGGATTGCAGCAGAGCGGTCCACCCAGCGTGGGCACGGGATTTTTGGGATCGTAGACGAACTGATCAGAGTGCTCGGAATTTGGCGGCGTTGTGGAAAGGCTGCCATCGCCCGTCATCCGGTTCGCCTTGCCGCCGGAATGGAGAAAGTATTCGGTGCTTTTTGCCTGCGCGGGAGGCCAGCTGTTTGCTTCGCGCCATTGATTGATGCCCATCACAAAATACTTGACGGGCTTCTCGTTTTCAATTCCGTTGTCGATCCCTTTCAGGAGATGGTCGTACCAGCGGAACTGGAGAGCATTAAAATTGACCACTGACTGCGGCCCAAAATCGACGCTGCCGACCTTCTCGCCCATGCCGGCGTGTCCACCCACAATGACGAGCAAACGCTGGCCGTTGCGCGCGGCCTCGGTGCCGCCGTGAGCTTTGATGCCCTGGTAGTTGTTCAGCGCTCCGCCCTGGAAAAGGTCGTACCAGCCGGCGACGATGTAGGCTGGAACCTTGATGTCGGAGTAATGGTCCTCAATTGACCAACGCTTCCAATAAGCGTCAAAGCTGGGGTGCTTGAGCCAGTCGATAAAGTACGGCGCGAGGGTTCTGAGCCCGGCGGGGCCGATCGTGTCACCCGGAAAGTTGAACAGGGAAAACTGGCTGAGCGGCAGCGCCCAGATCCCTTCTTTGGCGTTGGCTCTGGCGCTAACGTGCCGGTGGAGAGTATCTTCAGCAAGCCCTGAAGTCCAGGACTCGTTGAACCACTGTTCGAACGCGCCGCCCTGGTAGGTCCAGCCGTTATGATAATTGGATGCGGTGACAATGGGGAAAATGCCCGCCAGGTGCGGCGGATGTGCAATGGCCGCGAGCATTTGCGTGGCGCCGACGTAGGAACCGCCGATCATGCCGACTTTGCCATTTGAATACGGCAGTTTTGCCGCCCACTCCACGGTATCGTAGCCATCCAGGGATTCGTACTTGAAGGGGTACCACTTGCCCCGCGAGGTGTAACGGCCCCGAACGTCCTGAATGATGGCCACGTAGCCGCGCTCGGCCGCCTTGACTCCGAAGGTGAGCCCGTTATCTTTGTTGTAAGGCGTTCGCTCAAGCAGGACCGGAAATTTGCCGGGCGCGTCGGGCCGGTAAACGTCCGCTTTCAGCACCACGCCATCGCGCATCGTGGCCGGCACGTTGCGCTGGATGATGACCTGGTAGCGCTGAGCGGCGCAAACTGGAATCGCCGCCAAAACAAGTGCCGCTAGAGTCCCGTAAAAGCAAACCAGGTGTCGTTTCATGCCACGCTCCATAAAGGTAAGAGACCCGTAAAGCCCACCATGGTATGCGCGCTCCGCCTGAATAGCAAGCTTTCCGCGCGTTTGGGCGGCAAACGGTTTTCAGACGACGCGGAAATGGTCAAGCTGCGCGCGGCGCCGCCAGCCGCTGTTGAACTGTCATTTTTGATCTACAGAATTCCCGGGCAGAAGCTTGACCAGCCTCAAACCGTTTGCTTCACAAAAGCTTGCGTCGCAACAGGCCAAATCAGAGGGAGGTTGAATCAAGAACTTCCCTGAAGCTTCAAGTTGAGTCTCGCCCGGCGATGGGGACAGGATCGATTCCGGCTTATCCCTTGAGCCCTCAACAATAAACTCCAGGCGGTCCGGATAAGCGACGGTCTCGACCGACAGCATGGTTTCCGCCTCGCCGGCGCACGGCTGGCGGATCGCGTTGCGGGCCGCTTCCTCAATCCCCCGAGCAAGGCGATCCGCTTCCGAGTCAGGAATGCCGTGCCCCCGCGCTTCGATCGCTAAAGCACCACGAAGAATGGGCAGGAGTTTCGGATCGCAGCTGATCGCAATCTTCATCGCTCATGACGGCTTGCCGGAGGCAAGGTCGAACCAGCCGGCGAACTCGTTGACTTTCCGCGTGCCGCCGGACCTTACCGGCAATCAACGGACCGAAGCCGCGTCGGCCTAAACCGCATCCTGCGTCTTGTAATCGCAGGCTTCGCGGCAATCAAAGCAATAGTACTGTCCGTCTTCGGTCAACCGCACACCATAATCTGCGTGGCAAAGCGCACAGTATTTGTCACAATTACAACGATCTTCCGGCTGCCCACAGGAGTAACAGTGGAATATCTTCGGCGCCATCCGACAGGCCTTCCTTTCCCCCCGCTCACTGCACGCCACTTTTTCTTACCCCATTCTTAGCCAAGCCTCCGGCAAAAGCAAGGCTTCTGAGCAGTGCCTTGACCCCTTTCCTCCGCCAGTGTTACGCTCCATAGTTCACCATCACTGAGGGCTTAAAACCAGGAGAACCAGCTTGGCCACCCCTGAATCGAGCGGGGCAAAGCGCACCGCACTCTACGCAATCCACAAGGCCGCCGGCGCCAGGATGACCGAGTTCGGCGGCTGGGAAATGCCCATTGAATACGCGGGCATCACCCGGGAACATCTGGCGGTTCGCAAGGCCGCCGGACTGTTCGACGTCAGCCATATGGGTGAAATCTCCGTGCGGGGTCCGCAAGCGCTCGCCCTGCTTCAAGAGCTTACATCGAATGACGTCTCGCGGCTGAAGGTCTTTCAGGCCCAATATTCCGCCTTGATGTATCCGGAAGGAAGCGCTATTGATGATTGCGTGGTTCACCGGCTGGGCGAAGACGAGTATTTCATCTGCGTGAATGCCGCCAACACCGATCAAGATTTTGAGTGGATCGCCGCACATAACCGCTTCGGGGCGGAAATTCAAAACGTATCGCCGGAATATTCACAGCTCGCTCTGCAAGGGCCTCGCGCGGCAGCCATTCTGAGCAAAGTGAGCGATTTCGACATCTCCTCGCTCCGCTATTACTGGTGCGGCCGCGCTGAATGCTGCGGCGTCCAGGGACTTCTGGCCAGGACGGGATACACCGGCGAGGACGGATTCGAGTTTTACTTTGCGCCCGAGCACTCCGAGCGGGTCTGGCGAGCGCTGATCGAGGCCGGACGCGACGAGGGGCTTGAACCCATCGGCCTGGGAGCGCGCAATACGCTGCGGCTGGAAGCGGCCTACCCTCTTTATGGACAT
The DNA here is from genome assembly GCA_964459065.1 of uncultured Acidobacteriota bacterium. GTDB lineage: Bacteria > Acidobacteriota > Terriglobia > UBA7540 > UBA7540 > JAMCXS01. Next base: position 4,740 of record CAYWMN010000003.1, read on the forward strand.
GAGCTGGACCGGGATACAACGCTCCTTGAGGCCAATCTGGGCTGGATCTGCAAGCTGGAAAAGGGCGAGTTCCTGGGCAAGGACGTCCTCGAAAAACAGCGCCGGGAAGGCGTTCGCAAAAAACTGGTGGGCTTTGAAATGCTCGAGCCTGGAATCGCGCGCGACGGCTACCCGGTGTGGATGGAAGGCGAAAAGGTGGGCCAGGTCACCAGCGGCTCCCCGGCTCCGTTCTTGAAAAAGAATCTCGGGCTTGCTTATGTGCCCCCGGCGGCCGCCGGCGCCGGACGGGAAATGGAGATCGAAATCCGAACCCGTCAGGTGCGCGCCCGCCAGGTTCCGCTACCTTTTTACAAGCGTCCCAAGTTAGGATAGGGATATAGTTTTATAGGGTCCGGCAAAGGGGTGAAACGCCGGGGCCCGGACAATCAATCCTATCGGAGAGTGGTTCCCATGTATCCTGACGAATTTCAATACACCAAAGACCATGAGTGGATTCAGGTGGACGAAGACACTGGAACGATCGGAATTACCGACCACGCCCAGCAGGAACTGGGCGACATCGTCTTTGTGGAACTCCCGAAGGTGGGAGATCCAGTGGCGGCATCGGAAAACTTCGGAACCGTCGAGTCCGTCAAAGCCGTTTCGGAAGTCTACTCTCCGGTGAGCGGCGAGGTGACCGCCGTCAACGTGAAACTCCAAAACCATCCGGAAATCCTGAATACCGACCCTCACGGATCGGCCTGGCTGGTTCGGGTGCGTTTGTCAGACCCGAAGGAAATTGAAAACCTGATGTCCGCTGAGGAATACGAGGCTTACATCCGGGAGGATAAGGCCGACTGATGCGTTATCTCCCAAACTCCCCGGGCAGCCGGGCTCAAATGCTGCGCACGATCGGCCACCGTTCGGTCGAAGAACTCTTTTCTCAGATTCCCCGGGAAATTCGATTTCAGGGCAGGCTCAATCTGCCCGGCCCGCTTTCAGAACAGGAAATCCTGGATTTCTTCCAGCAGGCAGCCCGCCGGAGCAGCCGCGAATACGCTTCCCTGCTGGGCGCGGGAGCCTACTCCCACTACCGGCCGGCCGCCGTGGATGCCATGCTTTCCCGAAGCGAGTTCTTCACGGCCTACACGCCCTATCAGGCGGAGTTGGCGCAGGGAACCCTGCAGGCGATGTTTGAGTTCCAGACTCTGATGGCTCAGCTCACCGGCATGGAAATCTCCAACGCCTCGCTCTACGACGGGTCCACGGCCACGACCGAAGCCGTCCTGATGGCGATGCGGCTCACGCGGCGCAACCGCGTGGTGGTGGCCAGAACCGTTCACCCCGAGTACCGCGAAGTGATGGCGACTTACGTCCGCCATCTGCAAACCGAAATCGTCGAAGTGCCCTACGCCGCCTCCGGGCAAATCAACCGCGAGGAACTCGAACAGGCCCTCAACCAGGAAACGGCTGCCGTGGTGATCCAATCGCCCAATTTCTTTGGGACGATTGAGGCCTGCGAGGAAGTTGCAGAGAGGGTCCACCAAAAAGGCGCTCTGCTGATTGCCGCCATCCCGGAGCCGCTTTCACTGGGGATTATCAAACCGCCGAGCGCCGCCGACATTGTTGCGGGCGAAGCGCAGTCGTTCGGCGTTCCGGTCGCTTTCGGAGGACCGTACGTGGGCTTCCTGGCGACCCACAAGAAGTTCGTGCGGCAAATGCCGGGGCGACTGGTCGGGCAGACGGTTGACACCCAGGGCCGGCGGGGTTTTGTCCTGACCCTTGCCACCCGCGAGCAGCATATCCGGCGGGAAAAAGCCACCTCCAATATTTGCACCAACCAATCCTTATGCGCGCTGGCCGCCACCATTTACCTCTGCCTGCTCGGCAAACAGGGGCTGAAAGCTCTTGCCGGGCAGAATTTGGCCCGGGCCCATTACGCGGCCCGGCAACTCCAGGCGGTTTCGGGCACCGAGATCCCATTCTCCGCACCCTACTTCAATGAGTTCGTGGTTCGTTTTCCGGGCGAAGCGGAAAAGCTTCTCGATGAACTGCGCCGGGAAAAAATCCTGGGCGGTGTAAGTTTGGGACGGTTCTACCCCGAACTCGAAAATCATCTTCTGGTGTGCGTCACCGAAACCACCAGCAAGGCCACCCTCGACCGCATGACGCAGGTCTATGAACGATTCGCAAACCGCGAAGAAACAGGCCATGGCGCCCAGGCAGCACCCCAAGCCGTAGGGCAGGAGAGATCATGAAGGACCCGATCCGGCATGCCCGGACCCACGTCACCCGCAATGAAGAGTTGATTTTTGAGAGAAGCTCGCACGGCAAGAGCGGCGTCGACTTGCCGGCCCTGGACGTCGACTCGGGCTCGGCCTCGGAAATGCTCGGCGACAAATTCTACCGCGATGAAATCCCGGGCTTCCCGGAAGTCTCAGAGCTTGAAGTCATTCGCCACTTTACGCGCCTCTCCACCTGGAATTACGGCGTCGATACGGGGCTTTACCCGCTGGGCTCCTGCACGATGAAATACAATCCCCGGATCAACGAGGTGGTGGCGCGGATCGAGGGCCTGGCAACCGACCACCCCTATTCGCCGCCGGAGCTTGTGCAAGGCTCGCTGGGAGTCCTCTACGAAACGGCGCGCTGCCTGAAAGAAATTACCGGGATGGACGCCGTTTCACTGCAACCGGCGGCCGGCGCCCAGGGCGAGTTGGCGGGAATCCTGATGATTCAAGCCTGCCTGGCGGATCGCGGCAATCCCCGCAAATATATTCTGATTCCGGATTCGGCCCACGGCACCAACCCGGCAAGCGTCACCACCTCCGGCTACCAGGTTCGGCCCCTGAAGTCGGATGCGCACGGCTCGATCGATCTGGCCGAGCTGGACCGGGCCATGACCGAGGAAGTGGCCGGTCTGATGCTGACCAATCCCAATACGCTGGGGATTTTTGAAGTCCGGATTCGCGAAATCTGCGACCTGGTCCACGAGCGGGGCGGCCTGGTTTACATGGACGGCGCCAACATGAATGCGCTGGTGGGCGTGGCGCGCCCGGCCGACTTTGGCGTGGACGTGATGCACCTGAACCTGCACAAGACATTCACAACGCCTCATGGCGGAGGAGGCCCCGGCTCCGGACCGGTCGCCGTGCGCGAATTCCTGGAGCCCTACCTTCCTTCACCCACGGTTGAGCGCGCCAGCGATGGCACCTACCGGCTGAATGACAATCGGCCGAAAACGATCGGCCGCGTGCGCGCCTTCTATGGAAATTTCGGGATGGCCGTGCGGGCGCTCGCTTACATTCTGGCCAACGGAAGCGAGGGCCTGCTGCAGACCACTCAGGACGCCGTGCTCAACGCCAACTACGTCATGCAACAACTGAGGGACGTCTACGATCTTCCTTACGACGAACCCTGTATGCACGAATGCGTGCTTTCGGACCGCCGCCAGGCCGTGCGCGGCGTCCACACCGGTGACATCGCCAAGCGCCTGATCGATTACGGGTTTCACCCCTACACGACGGCATTCCCGCTGATCGTGCCGGGAGCGCTGATGATCGAGCCCACGGAAAGCGCCAGCCTGGAAGAGCTCGACGAGTTTATTGAAGCCCTGCGGGCCGTGGCGGAAGAAATTGAGGAAGACCCCGAGTTCGTCCTGAAAGCGCCGCACTCGACTCGCATCAGCCGCCTGGACGAGGCCACGGCAGCCCGCCGGCCGGTTCTGCGCTGGGAAGAATAGGCAGCGGAATTTTCGTGGACACCGCGCCGCTTTCCCCCAATCTCAGCGATTCGGTCAACCAGACGATTTCCGATGAGCAAACCGAGCCGGGAACTTTTTAAAACCCCAGCCGCTGCCTCCGGCTCCGGCATGGAATCCAACATGGCAAATCTGGCGCCGCGGGATATGTCCCCCGAACAATTTCAGTCATTTCAGGCCAGACGGCGGAAGCAGCTCTGGAGCCTGCTGGGCGACCTGCCCTGGCGCCACAAGCCGCGCGCGCCCAAAGTGGTCAGCGTGGAAAAGCACCCCGGCTATCGCCTGGAACGGCTGATCCTTGATCTCAACGGCCTTGAGCCGGTTCCCGCATTGCTGCTGATCCCGGACAAAAGACAGGACCCCGCCCCGGGGCTGCTCTTCATCCACTGGCACGGCGGGATGTACGATCTTGGAAAAGAGCAGCTTCTGCGGGGAACAATGGCGCAGCCGGCTTATGCTCCGGTATGCGCGGAAAAAGGATTGGTGACGCTCGCTATCGACAGCTGGTGCTTCGGCGAGCGAAAGCACGAACCGGACGGCCGCACCGGCGAAGAGGACGCCTTTAAGCTGATGCTCTGGCAAGGCCGGGTGCTCTGGGGCATGATGATGTTCGACGAATTGCGCGCCCTCGATTACCTGGCAAGCCGTCCCGAGGTCGATCCGAAGCGCCTGGGCGCGTTCGGAATGTCGATGGGAGCCACAAAATCCTGGTGGCTCGCGGCTTTCGATCCCCGCATTCGCGTCTGCATCGACCTTTGCTGCCTGACCGGCTACGAGGAACTGATCCGAACCAACAACCTGAGCGGCCACGGAATCTATTACTACGTTCCTTCCCTGCTCAAGCATTTTGACTCAGCCGGGATTAACGAACTGATCGTTCCCCGGGCGCGCCTCAGCCTGAACGGACGCCTCGATCCCCTCACGCCGCCGGCCGGCGTGGAGCGGGTGCGAAATCACCTTGATCCCTTATATGAGAAGTTCGGCCGCAGCCGGGATTGCAAAATCGAGATGTTCGACTGCGCCCACCAGGAACGGTCTGAAATGCGGGATTGGGTGCTGGCCTGGATGGATCGATACCTCGCGAGCCAAGGTGCCTAGGAGGACCGTCACCACAACATGTAGGGCCGCGCAAGAGGCTGCCCCACTATATTGAGCTTTCCTCTTTACACGTCATTTTATTCGTGTTAGCTTCAACGAAGATTCCGGGGATGCTCGCGTAAGGGTTGTTTTGCGCGCCAGGGAGCCAGTGAGGCGAGCAGATTGATCGCAAACAGGTTCTTGCTTAAACAGCGCCCCTCGCATGAATGCGATAGGCTCAAGAGCGCGTGTGCTGCAGGATTGTCTTACCGACTCGCAGAGGAAGTTTTTCATAGCCCCGTCGCAGGACGGGCTCCAGAAATTCCGGGGAGGCTTTTATCTTGTTAAAATTAAAACGGTTAGAGGTATTAGGCTTTAAGTCCTTCGCCGATCGCACGCGCCTGGAATTTCCCGAGGGAACGGTGGGGGTAGTTGGCCCGAACGGCTGCGGCAAATCCAACCTGTCCGATTCCATCAACTGGGTCCTGGGCGAGCAGCGTGCCCGGTCGCTGCGCGGCGAGCGGATGACGGATTTGATTTTTAACGGCACCAGCACGCGCCCTCCCACCGGCATGGCGGAAGTCAGCATGACGCTGGAAGACACGGACTATGACAGCAACGCCGAACCTGAAGAAAAGAATCAACCGGAGTACTTCCATGCCGACATGCCCGAGAATGCTTCCGAGAACCCTGCGCGCGCCGGAGGAAACGGTTCTTTACGCAACTCATACCTCAAAGCCGGTTCTGGCCAGGTGACCGTTACCCGAAGGCTGTTCCGGTCAGGTGAAAGCGAATATCTGATCAACGGCCGTACCTGCCGCCTGCGCGACATTCAGGATCTTTTCATGGGGTCGGGCCTGGGGCCGGAATCCTATGCGATCATCGAGCAGGGACGCATCGGCCAGATTTTGAGTTCCAAACCGTCCGACCGGCGTCTGATTCTGGAAGAAGCCGCCGGGATCTCGAAGTTCAAGGCCCGCAAGCGCGCCGCGGAATTAAAGCTGGAGTCCTCGCGCGGCAACCTCTCCCGCATCACGGACATCCTGGAAGAAGTTACCAAGCAGGTCAACTCCCTCAAGCGCCAGGCGTCCAAAGCGCGCCGTTATCGTGAATTGCACGAAGAGATGGTGGGCCACCAGAAAGTTGCTCTGGCCTCGCGCCTCAAGGTGCTGGAAGCCGAATGCGGGGAACTTCGCCTGGCATTCGAAAAGCTGGGAGCCGCCTGCGCCGAAACCGGCCGGAAGCTTGCACAACTGCAGCAGGACCAGGTTTCCACCACGGCGCGTTGCGAGCAGATCGAAGGCGAACTCACCCTGCTGCGTGAGGCTTCGACGGAAAACGAACTGGAGCGGCAGCGGCTGGAATCGCGGCTTGAACAGATCCGGCAGCAGATTCTGGCGCTCGATTCCCGAAGCGCCGAGGCCCGGCAGGAAGGCGGGCAGCTCCGCGTTCGACTGGAAGCCCTGGAGCAGGAAGCCAGTTTGCGGGCTGAGGAAAATGAACGCCTGATTGCGGAGCGGACGGCTGCCGAGCAATCGGGCGCAAAACTCACGGCGCAGCAGGAAGAACTGGGAGGCCAGATTCGGGAGCGCGAACGCGCGATTGAGCAGTCGCGCCAGGCGCTGTTGGCTGCCATGAACCGGTCCTCGGAACTTCGCAATCAGCTTGTCCAGGCCGAAGAGATGGCTCTGGCGCTCGACCGCCAGGAGGCTCGCGCAAGCTCTGAGCGGGCTGCGGTTGAAAGCGAACATCAGCAGTTGGCAGCGGAGATGGAGGGCCTTGCCAGAGGCAATGAGCAGTCCCAGAGCAACCTGGCCCAACTGGCCGCGGCGGTTGCCCAAACCACCGCCACCCTCGATCAAGCCCAGAACGATGCGATTGCCAAGCGCCGGGAGCTGGAAGACCGCCGGCGTGAATTGTCGGGCATGGAGGCTCGCAAGCAGACGCTTGAAGAATCTCTGGCGCGGCACGCGTACTCAACTGAAAGCGTGCGGCGCCTGTTGAACGGGGAGATTCCATCCAACGGCCATCACTTCAAGCCGCTCGGCGTGCTGGCGGATTTTCTGGAAGTCTCGCCCGGATATGAAGAGATTGTCGAAGAATTCCTGAAGTCTGAGCTGGATTGCGTTGTCGTCGCCGAGCATGCAGAAGCTCGCTCCGGAATTTCGCTGCTTCAGGCGGAAGGCACGGGCCGGTCAACGTTTTTTGTGACGCAGATGTCGACCAGCTCGCACGCGAACGGCAACGGCGATCTTCATCTCCCGGCGGAATCCGGGGTTGTCGCCCGGCTCAAAGACCTGGTGAAGTTCCAGCCCAGCCTGGGATTGAATGGCGATCCTCCGCTGCCGGCGCTGGGAAAAGCTTATCTGGTGGATAACGCACCGGCGGCCGAACGTCTGGCGGCGGCTCATCCCGAATATCACTTTCTGACTCCCACCGGCGAGCATTATCACCACCGGCTGGTTTCAGGCGGCCGTGGATCAAGCGCCGGACCTCTTGCCCTGCGCCGCGACTTTCGCGAGCTGGAACGGGGTACCACGGAACTTGAGTCGAGCATTGAAGTTGGGCAGGCCCAACTGGCGGAAGTCGAGAACCTGGCCGCAAGAACCCAAGAGGAACTGGAAAATCTGAAGGCTTCCAAACAGGACGCCGAAAAACGCCTGGTGGTCGGAGCTGAAAGGTTGCGCCAGTCCGAGAGCGCCGTTAACCGTGCGCTCGAACGGCTCCAGTTGCTCACGTCGGAAAGCGCCAAGCTCGCCGAGGAGCGCCAAAGGCTCCTGGAGCGTCAGACAAGTTGCAAAACTCAAATTGAAGCCGAAAACGCTGAGAAATCCCAGCTGGAAGCGGAGATTGCTGCAAGCACCCAGGGCGTCAGCGACTTGCGCCTGCAGTTTGACCAGGGAAGCCAGAATCTGGCGCGGGCCCAGGCGCACCTGAGCACGCTGGAGGAACGGACTCGCTCGCTGGAGTCAGAAAGATCGCATCTGTCCGGACAAATCAAAGAGGCCTCCGAACGGCAGACTTATCTGGCCCGGCAGGTCGAGGGATGGAGCAACGAGCAAGGGCAATTGAAGCTGGAATCCGAGGCCTTGCAGACACGCAGCAGCGAACTGGAAATCAAGCTCGCCGGCATCAAGGAAAAATTGGCCCGCATCACCGAAGAACTGCAGGTTGTCCGCGCCCGGAGAGATGAACTTCGGCCGCAGGTTGAAGCGGCGCGCACCCAATACGAGGCGGACCGCGAAAAACGCTCCGAGGTTGAAGTCGCTCTGGCGCGCGTGGAGTCTGACCGCAATCATCACGCCCAGCAGTGCCGCGAGGCTCTTGAGTGCGAACCCGACGCCCTGCTGGCGGAACTTTCCGAAGAGGCGGCGCTCATTGGAGACGAACTGGAGGCCGCCGAGGAACAGGTCCGGGCGCTGAAGAAGCGGATCGACAATCTCGGACCACTCAACATGATGGCGCTCGAAGAACTGCAAGAAGCCGAAGAGCGCTATGAGTTCCTGGAATCTCAAAGGCAGGATCTGCTTTCCTCAATCGAGGACACAACCAAGGCCATCCATGAAATTGACCGCCTCTCACGCAAGCAATTCCTGGAAGCCTACAAGGCCATCAACATTTTCTTTGCCGAGTCATTTAAGACGCTGTTCGGCGGAGGAATGGGACAGCTGCGGCTCAGCGACGAAGAGGACGCCGATAGCGGTCTGGACATTGTGGCCCAGCCGCCCGGCAAAAAGCTCCAGAACGTCCTGCTGCTTTCAGGCGGCGAAAAAGCGCTGGCGGCGCTGGCCCTGCTGATTGCAATTTTCCGTTACACGCCCAGCCCGTTTTGCGTGCTGGATGAAGTGGACGCACCGCTGGATGACACGAACGTCGAAAGATTCACGCGTCTGGTTCACCAGATGAGCCGCACGTCGCAGTTTATCCTGATCACCCACAATAAGCGGACCATGGAAATCGCCAGCGCCATCTACGGCGTCACCATGGAGAGTCCGGGCGTCTCGAAGCTGGTATCCGTGAAGCTCGAAGACGTTGAGGAACCGGTGGAGGTCCCGGCCTGATGAGGAGACTTCCATAAAAAATCTTCGGGTCTTCACTACGCGGTTCCGGAACTTGTATCCCGGTTAAAATCTTCGACATCTCTGCCGCAATGAACGATCGGTTCGCCTGCAGGAACGCGGCTTTGGGCATGAACCTGCGCTTTTTTTCGTTGACAACATCTCACGATGTTCTAAAATGGGCGCTGATCAAATTCTATCTTCGCAATACAGGGCATGCACACAACAGTTCTTCTTGAAACTCAGATACAGGGTATGGAACCGTTTTCCCGGGGGAAGGTTCGGGACATTTACGAGATCCCCGGCGAGAAACTCCTGATTGTCGCAACGGACCGCATCTCGGCTTTCGACGTGATCCTGGGTGCCGGAATTCCCGACAAGGGGCGAGTGCTCACGCAGCTCTCGTGTTTCTGGTTCAACCGCTTCCGGAACTTGCTTCCCAATCACTTCTTGACGGCACAGCTTTCAGAGTATCCTGAACAGCTCCAGCCCTTCGCCGACCAGCTGGAAGGAAGGTCCATGCTGGTTCGGAAGACGCAACCGTTTCCGATCGAGTGCGTCGTGCGGGGATACCTGGCAGGATCGGGGTGGAAGGAGTATCGCACCAACGGTACCGTCTGTGGAATCGAACTGCCGAAAGGCCTTGAGGAATCCGCCCGTCTCGACCAACCGATTTTTACACCGGCGACCAAAAGCCAAACCGGCCACGATGAAAATATTTCCTTTGAGGAAATGGCGGCCCGGATCGGACGGCCCATCGCCGAAAAACTCCGCGACCTGAGCGTGAAAGTCTATGCTGAGGCGCGGAAGTACGCCGAAGACAAGGGAATCCTCATCGCCGACACGAAATTCGAATGGGGCCAAATCGGAAATGACATTTTCCTGATCGATGAAGTCCTCACTCCCGACTCGTCGCGCTTTTGGCCCAAGGCGAGCTATACCCCCGGAAAGTCCCAGCCTTCTTTTGACAAGCAGTTCGTGCGGGACTACCTGGAATCCGTTCAGTGGAACAAACAGCCTCCCCCGCCCCCTCTTCCTCCCGAAATTATTGAGAGGACAAGTGAGAAGTATCGGGAAGCCTATCAGCTGTTAACCGGAGAAATACTGAACCGCTGACAAAAAACGGCCCGAAACGGCATGGCAAATTGGAATTGGCTTGACTGGGTCTTAGCAGCAATCGTTCTCGTTTCGATTATTTCCGCTATCTTCAAAGGCTTTGTCGCCGAACTTATCTCATTGGCCTCCGTCGCGGCCGGGGTTGGGGTTGCCGCCCTAAATTACGAACGCCTGGCGCCTTGTCTTGAAGACCTCGCGCGATCCCGTGCCATCGCGCTGGGCCTTAGTTTTCTTTTATTGTTCCTTGGAACGTTGCTCATCGGCGCCGTCATTGCGACGCTGGCAAGGAAATTAGTCCAGCAGGCGGAGCTGCAATGGTTCGACCGCTTCCTGGGTGGCGTCTTCGGGCTGGTGCGGGGGATTGTGGTCGACTGCGTCCTGCTCTTGATCCTGATGGCCTTTACGATCAAGGCTGATGCCGTCCGGCAATCGACGTTGGCGCCTTTCATAACTTCCGGGTCCCAGGTGCTGGCAATGGTTATGCCCAAAGAGGTTAAAAAAGACTTCCAGGCAGGCTTTGAAAATTTCCGGCGAACTCTTCATCACGCCGTGAAGAAAACTCTGGTAAAGCGGCTTTCAAAGCACACAAATTTTTCAGAATCTGGAGAAGTACGGTGAAGGATCAGCTCGACGCTCTTATAACTCAGATGATCGAAAAGAACATCTATTTCGATGAGGCAATCGGCGAATTCCAAAGGCGCTTCATTGCGAAGGTCTTGGAAAACAGCAATGGAAACCTGTCGAAAACGGCAAAGGCTTTAGGAATTCACCGCAACACGCTGAGCCGGAAAATTACGACCCTGGGGCTCGACCATCGTCCCAAACGCCGCACCCGCTCTCGTCGCCGCACAACAAAACGCTAAGCCGAACCCTCGGCTCAAAACCCCAACCGAGCAAGCCGAAGCCTGCCTTCCGGAAAGATTCCTTACCGGGGGATGAAATCGATTGGCCATCCCCCGGCAGGGTAACTCCGCGACAGCAAGCATCAAATGGAGGAGTCGCGCAGCAGCTAACGACGAGGCTTGCGCTTCGCCGCCTTTTCTTGCGCCTCAGCCTTAGCTTTTTCAGCCGCAGCCTTCAACACGGCGTCGTCAATTTTGGCATCGCTGAGAGTGATGACAAAGTTCGGATTGGTGGTGTAAGACTCAATCGTCCCCTGGAAGCGAAGCGGGTTGCCGGACTGCAGATATTTAACATTCGGCTGAGAGTCCTGCAGGACGATGTCATAGGTGCCTTGCGCACCTTTCGAGCTTGGCGTTATATCCACGCGCACCAGATAAGCGCCCGGCGCATTCCCTTTCTCAACGCTATCGACGTGGCCAACGAGCCCCAGAGGCTGACCTTTCAACTGGCTCCAGTTTTCCTGAGCCGTGTCGCCGCCAACCACCAGAGCGTCTTCGATCTTATAGAATGCATCGACGTTCTTGTCACCCGTGGCGGCATGGTGAGGCGGAGGAGCGACGCTGAAGCCTGCCGGCGGCGTAGTCCCTGAGCTGGCTTGAGCCAAGACCTGCTCTTCGCCGGCGTTGGATCCATGCTGGGCCTCGTAGACTTGCCCGTAAAACTTCTGCAGTTGCGCCAAATTACCACCATTGGATTTTTTCGCGAGATTCACCGCGCGAGCCAGGTACCAAATGGCCTTATTAACGTCCCGGGGCTTCTGGTCATAATACGACTGGCCCAGCATCGAATAGACCGCGACGTTGTCAGGATTATCTTGCGCAGCAGCCTCCAAGGATTGGATGGCTTGGCTATAGTTCTTTTGCTGCACCGATGCAAAACCGATTGCCGTGTTAAAAGCGGCGCGATGGGTTTTCACATATTCGTTGAACTGAGCCTCCGACACGCCGGCCGGTTTCTGAAAATTTTGCAGAAGCTGCAAACCATGTTTCGCGTCGGCGATAACCTGTGAGAGTTGAGCCTGGCTATCAGGGTTCGAGGACTTATAGACGTAAGGAAACGTGAAAGCCACAAAGTAGAGAGCATCCAGGCTGTTGGGGTCAATCTTGAGATCCTGCTTGGCCGCCTGGATGGCCTTGTCCGTTTCTTTCAATTGCTGGTAAGTCTGCATTTGAGCGACATAGGCATTCGAAATGAAATCAGACTTGGGGTATTTCTGGAGAAAGGCCTGGATCAGCGGAAGCCTCTTGGCTGGATTCGGCTCCTTCACAAAGGCTTCAAAGGCATCATACTCGGCACGGCTTTTCCATTGGGGCTTCTGCTGGGCCGCAGCCGCAGGAACGGGCGCCGGCGATGCGTTGAGCGGCCGCACGGCAAGGCCCTTTCCGAACTCGACGGCAGCATAGGCAGTTCCAGGCGGGCTGGCAATGCCGGCAAGCAACATCAGGCTAAAGAGCACAGTCATTTTCTTCATTGAGAAGCTACCTCTTGATTCTAGTGTATGTGTACCGGGCAAAAAGACGTTTTCCTGTTCCCGGCCCCGGCCCGCCGCGGAAGACTTCCGGCCTGGCAATGAATCACTCGACCGATATAGACGCCCTCATCTCAAAGCAGCCTACCGAATACCAAGAGTTCAAAAACAATGCAAGCAAAAACTTGGCATAAGCGTCTCGCGCCTCCTCCGCCCTCCGAACCTGGATGCAGAAAAAGCTATAGGAAGTCCTCCCCTATAGTCTATCATTGATTTGACATAAGCTTAATCAAGGGAAGCATTGAATTATATTGTGGCCAAATAATTGACGGAAGTGTATACTAAGATTACTTGATCAGTTTTTGTGACCAGACATCTCAGACTAGGTAGGCCACAGAATGCATGATTTTGTGGCCTTTTGTGTTTTTTGGAAGTGGTTGCGAAAGCAGAACAAGTTGATTTCAATTAAACAAAAGGAACATCGACACCAATATGGACAGAGAACAAGGTACGGTAAAGTGGTTTAATGACTCGAAGGGATATGGTTTTATCCAGCGAGCCTCAGGAGATGACGTTTTTGTGCACCACTCCGCTATCCAGCAGGAAGGTTTCAAGTCCCTTGCCGAGGGCGAGGCTGTTGAATTTACGGTCACGAGAGGTCCGAAAGGATTCCAGGCAGAAAACGTAACAAAACTCTAAGTTGAGTCACGCTCTGTGCCCGTATCAGAAATACGTAAAAATGATGCGGGCCGGAGTTTTCGGGGCCACGGGGGGTAACTCACGCAGATTCAAATCCAATATCTGGGGTTTCGATTAAGCGCTCAAGGCAGGGAATACACTTATCGCGTGCTCAATCCGAAAGATGGAGATCGAGAGTTCACGCTGAGCATCACCAACCGAGCCTTTGCAGAGCACCACGTTCCCTATCAGGACGCGGCTGGCATCTGCTATCGGAAACTGCAAAAAGCTCTGGGGTTTGAAACTCCGGAAGAACCTTTCCCAAGCCATTCCATCCTCTCGGGCAAGGAGCTTGTCGAATACCTTGCACGGCATCGCCCTGCAAGAAGGCGAATCCGCTAACCACCTCGCGGGCGGAAAACCCTATCGTCTTCCACTTCCATTACTTACTGTTCACGGCCGGACAAGTTTCAGGCCTCCTTCCTTGGTGACGGCAATCACTCATAAAGGTGCGCGCCCTCACTGCATCCGCCATCCGATCGTCTTAAAAGTAAGATGTTGGTGGGGACTGGCGACGGGGTACAGGCCGGGCCAGATTCGCTTGCCAACCCGCCGTGATAGACCCCGCCAGCACCTCCATTCTCAGATGAAAGGAGCCGACCCATGGCAGGGAAATTAATCATCAAGCCTGTAAAAGAGGATGCCCCTGTCAAATTGAGGGATTTGGACCAGATGATGGACCGTATGCACAAAATGTATAGTTCCATCGCCAACCGCGCCTTCGAGCTGTTCGAGAACAAAGGAAGAATCTTCGGACGCGACCTGGAAGACTGGTTCCGCGCGGAATCGGAACTGTTGCATCCCGTCCATGTCACGATCAAAGAATCGGAAGAGGGGCTCACGGTCCAGGCTGAAGTACCAGGCTTCAGCGCCGAGGAACTCGAGGTCAACGTTGAACCTCGGCGGCTGACGATCACTGGAGAGAGAGAAACAAAAGAAGAGCAGAAAAAAGAAGGTAGGACCATCTATTCGGAGCGATACGCGAACAAGATCCTGCGAGTGGTCGACTTGCCGACCGAGATTGATTCGGCAAAGGTCACAGCGAGCCTGAAAGACGGCGTTCTCAGCTTTAGCCTCCCCAAAGCCGCTCCGGCGAAGAAAGTCCATATCGAAACAAAAGCTGCATGACCCATATCGGATGACAGGCGACAGGAAGGAAGGGTTCAGCGACTTCCTTCTTGTTGCCAAACGCTGTGGAGCAGAAAGGCGGAAGGAGGGTCCATGAAAGGCAAAGCTACGTGGAAACCCGTAGGCCTTTCCGCGCACAAGTGGCGTGGGATAGGCCACGGCCGGGGTTCCGCGGGACGATTACAATCTAAGAAGTTGAATGCGAAGCAGGGCTTGGGACGTTCCGGAAGGCAGGCGCCCTTCACAAGAGCTAAACCCTAACAAGAGGCTGGGAATCAATCGGATGAAAGATGAAGGCGAGGAGGATGCAATGTCAATAGGCCACCGTGTCCGCGACTATCTCGATTCGCACCGCGTTAATTACGCAGCCCTTCCCCATCCCAAGGCTTTTCTTGCTGAGAAGACCGCTGAAGAATTGCATATCCCCGGTATCTATTTTGCGAAATGCGTCGTCCTTCGCGCCGACGGCCGCCCGGTGATGGCGGTATTGCCGGCTTCGCGCCATTTAAACCTTGGAAGGCTCAGAGAATTTCTTGAAGCAAAGCAGCTCGAAATTATGGAGGAAAACGAACTGAATAATCTGTGCCCCGATTCCGAGTTGGGGGCCTTCCCGCCATTCGGAAACCTGTACGGGATGGAAACCTGGGTCGATCGGTCCCTGGGCAAGACAAAAGAAATTGTTTTCAACGCAGGAACTCATCGCGATGCCGTCCGGATGAAATACACCGACTACCTCAGACTGGCGATGCCCCAAGTGGGCGCCTTTTCAGAGCCCGCACGGCCCCAGCATGCGGCGTGAAACTCCCCGCGACCGCTGGCGCATCGCGGTGCAGGAGAAGGGATCAAAAACTGCATTTAAAATCCCGGGGTTACGGCTGGGTGGGGCTGGCAACCCGGCTGCCTGCAGACAAAGGAATTGCGAGGGCGCCGGCTGCGCCGGCTCCAAGGGCCGCAGCAACCCCCAGCGAAGCTCGGGACGAGAGAGAACCGATATGCCAAGTCCCCGTGGCGCCCCGGCTGGATTTGTTTTCACCGCGGGCTGAAGGGCCCGGGGCTCCCGCAATCGAAGCGTAGTGACCTTCCAGCACAAACCGCCGGGAGCCACGACGGCCTTCGGTTACAGCAACGCGGCCTTGCCGGGCGGCAATCAGCAAGCCTCCGTCCGGCTCCAGTTTGACAAAGCACACCGTTTTCCCTCGGCTGGCCGGAACCACCCTGAACAGGGAAGCTGCCACAACTACACGCCCCCGTCCAACCGATTGCACCGCTAAAGAACCCGCAGCCATGTCTGCAACCACACGGTTCCCCTGATTATAGAATCGGAGCCGTGCATGCGCATAAACGGTCACGAGTTCGGACGGTGGAAACTCCAACAGAGCTTTTCCCTGCCGGCCCGTGGTTAAGACGTCATGGTTCAAAATCGTGCCGCTATTGGGGAGAGAAACTCCTCCTAGTTCGGCGCCGGTCGAACCAACGACTGTTCCCAGGACTTGCGGACTGTGCTGCGCGGCAAGAGGTAGCGTCCAAACGAGAAACCCCAGAAACGAAGCTGCAGCCTTCTTCATCAATTTGCCGGTCAAGATTGTCCTCCACAATTCCTTCAAAAAAGTTTTCGCAGACAATTCAAGACACGCTCCGGAAGCTTTTCTGTTAAGCGACGTCCAGAAATGGCGAAAGGAGTGAATCCACCGTCTTCGGCTCAACCGGGCCTGAAGGGATCCGGATGTTAAACCACTCGCAAATAATTTTGACAATGCGTTCGGAGGCGTGGCCGTCCCACAGTGGCGGAATTCGTTGGGCCCGGCTGGGCCTGGCGAGCAAACTCAGCGCCTCGGCCCGAATCCGCTCAGGATCTAACCCCACAATCCTATTGGTTCCTTGCGTCACCGTTATCGGGCGCTCCGTGTTTTCACGCAAAGTCAGGCAAGGCACCCCCAGCACCGTCGTCTCTTCCTGGACTCCGCCTGAATCGGTCATGACCATCACGGCGCGCCGCTGCAAGGCCAGAAATTGCAGATAAGACAACGGGGCAATCATTCGAATGCCCTTTCCGCTCCTCGAGCCATTCCGATGAGGAACCAAGGCGGCAGCCTCAAGCCGCCTCCGCGTCCTTGGATGAACCGGGAAGATGATTGGAATTTCGCCGGCGATCGCCTCCAAAACATTCCACACCCGCACAAACTGCTGGGGGTTATCCACCAACCCCTGGCGGTGTAAGGTGAGAACTGCGTACCGGGGAGGTGCAGGATCTTGGGGATTCCCGTCCAAGCCCAAATCCATAAGGCATCGCGGACTCGAGGCTCTGGGCAACGAGCGTTTCAGCGTGTCGATCATGACGTTACCGACAAGAAATACTCCCCTGGAGCGAATGCCTTCCCACCGAAGATTCTCCACGCCGCTGGGCTCACTCACAAAAAGGAGGTCGGCCACGGCATCGGTGAGAATTCGGTTGGCCTCTTCCGGCATGGTGCGGTCAAAACTCCGGAGTCCGGCTTCAACATGGGCGACAGGGATGCCGGCTTTGGCCGCTGCCAGGGCCCCTGCAAGAGTGGAATTGACGTCCCCCACAACCAGAACGACCTGGGGCCGGTACTCTGAAAGCACCGGCGCCAGCCGCATCATGATTTCACCAATTTGGCTTGCGGAGTTTCTGGATCGAAGGGCCAATCTTCTGTCCGGAGCGGGAATTTCCAAGTCCTTAAAAAAAGCATCGGACATCGCACTGTCGTAATGCTGGCCCGTATGAACAAGAAAACTTTCAATTTGTGGGAGGTTGCTCATCACCTTCAGCAGAGGAGCAATCTTCACAAAATTCGGACGCGTCCCCACAATGCTCAATACTTTCAGCATGTTTCCTCCCTTCATCACGCAGCGAGAAAGACAGGCTTTCCCTTGCGAAGCGCTTCTTCGATTGCGAAAGTCGCCAGGGTGGTGGTTCTTAAACTGTCAAACTCAATGAGCGGCGAGCCGCCCTTTCGAAGGCAGTTCAGAAAAGCGCGGATTTCGGCCTCATGCCCTTTATCCTGACGCCACAGCCTGAGGGTGCGTTGGGTCCCGGCAGCGTAGAATCGCATCGTGCGAAAATCTTCGCAGGTGGCGACTTTTGAAGCCCCGTAGATTTCAATCTGCTCCTTGGGCAGGCGGGGGTCACCTCGTGAGAGATAAGATATTTCAGCCGCTGAACCGTCTGAAAAGCGTATCTGGATTTGCAGGTTTTCGCCTGCCGACTGAGGCCCGATCACCAACGCCTGCACCTCAAGAGGCTGGGCGGAAGTCATGGCCTGGGCGAAATCAATAAAGTGGCAGACTTCCCCAATAACCCGGCCGCCTCCCCTGGCAGGGTCACAAATCCAGTGGTTTGCAGGCGCGGGTCCAGCGTTGACTCTGTAAAGGATCGTCAAGGGTTTCTCGCCCGAGGAGAAAAAGCGCAAACAATGTTGTGCAAAGGGAGAGAAGCGCCGGTTAAATCCCACGGCCAGCGCGCATTGGGAGTGAACGTAGGCCCTCTCGATGGCTTTGAGTTCCTCTTTGTTGACGCATAAGGGTTTTTCGACAAAGACGTGCTTGCCCTTCCCGAGTGCTTCAATGATAAGGGGAGCGTGCAGATGATGAGGGGTGGCAATAAAAATTGTGTTGACCGAGTCGTCTGCAATGACGGCGCCCGGGTCCGTCGTGCAGGAACGAAAACCGAACCGCATTCCGGCTTTTCTTGCCGATGGCCCGGTCGCGTTGGCAACACAACAGAGATCAATCCCCTGTTCCTTCTTTAGAACCGGCAGCAACTTCGCGCGACTAAAGGCTCCGGCTCCAATCCACCCGATGCCGATTTCCGCTTTGCCGGCGGACGGAGAGAAAGCTTTGCGCTTGGGATCAATCACCACATGCCGGGAAGCGTCTGTCACAGCGGGATAGTCCAGAACAATTCCCACACATGGCCTGCGGTCTTTCCCGGACAACATTTTGTAGGCCTCAACGCCCTGCTCGATCGGAAAGCGATGAGTGACTAAGGGATCAACGCGAACTTTGCCTGAAGCGATCAGGGCAAGGTAAGCCTCCATGTTCCGCTTCTCGGTCCAACGCACATAGCCATAGGGATAGTCGACACCGTCTTGTTCGTAAGCCCTGTCATAGCGGCCCGGGCCATAAGAGCGCGAGTAGCGTATCTTCAGTTCCTTCTTGTAGTACAGGTCCCGTGGAACGTCGACTCGAACGTCACCGACAACGACAACCGTCCCCCGGTCCCGCGCAAGCCGACCAGCCAGCCGGATCGGCCCGGCGGAACGGGTGGAGGCTGTAATCAGAACGACGTCCGCTCCAGGCTCCAGCGCCCGCCCAGCGTCCCGGGGACGATCCCCGTTGGGAGCAGCGTCCAGGCCCAGAGTTTTCGCCAGGCGCACACGCTCCGGGTCCGGATCAACGCCGCTCACAACGCATCCGGCGGCTTTCAGAATCTGGACGGCAATCAAACCCACAAGCCCAAGACCGATCACCGCAACGCGGTCTCCAATCTGAACCTCAGAAATGCGCACTGCCTGCAGGGCGATCGATCCGATGGCGACCGAGCAGGCTGCTTCGAAGTCCACCCCTTCGGGAATCTTTACGCAGAGGTTCGGCGGAACACAGTTAACTTCCGCATGGCTTGCGTAGTTCATACCGGCGCAGGCCACGCGCTCTCCCGGCACAAAATCGCCGGCTCCCGCTCCCACCTCCAGCACGATTCCAGCGGAACTGTACCCTGGCGCGATAAAAGTATCCAAACGCGTCTTGACCGCGGACAACGTCTCTTTGAGGCCCGAAGCTCGCGCCTTCCGAATCACCCGCGCGGCCAGATCCGGCCGCTCCATCACCTTGCCAATCAAAGACTTCCGGGCAAGCGAAGCCAGCGTCCGTTCCGTGCCGCTGCTCACCATTGAAGCCCGCGTCCGAACAAGAATCCCCCGCGACAGACAGGTCGGCGACGGAACGTCTTCAACGCAAATCTTGTGCGTTTTCAAATCGTGCAAAAGTTGTTTCATGCTGTTCCTTCTTTGCGACTGCTTTCACGCGGTTCACAGTGTCCGGCGGCGCCCACAAAACCTCCGGCCGAGAGAACTCTCTTTCGGCGTACCAGAACGCGACCTTCTGTTCGAAAGGGGGAATCAGGGTGTCGAGAACGGAGGAGAATTGGAAAAGCAACCGGCCTTTGGCAAGCGATCTGGCGAGGCGCAATTCCGCAAACAATCTCCCGTTATGATGAAGCGGAATGACCGCGCTCCAGCAGCGGGCTGCTTCCCGGCTCGGCACACGGTTCCAGGGGGGTAGCTTCAGGGTTTTGCCGTGGTGAGCGAGCGGACAAAATTCAAGCCCGTCGAAGTCCAAATTCTCAAGAGCTTGAGTGAGAACACGCCAGATCTCTTCAATTCCCTCTGCCTGCTCTAACCTGGCAGACGCTTTCCGGAGCCGAACCTGATTGGCAAGAACGTGGCGCTGCGAGCGGAGGGCCCGCCGTACATAGCGGTTCAATTCAGTTAATTCGACATACCGGAGCTGGCTTGCCACAAACCACACGCAGACCGTGCCCAGCACGGCGATCACAGCAATCATGGCCTCAACCGACCGGCCCATCAGCAGCGAACCCACCGAGAACATCGCGGCCATCAAATAGAGTGCGAAGAGCGCTGGCCGGGTTCCTTTGTACTTTTGGAATACCCGATGATGAATGTGGTCGGTATCCGCTGTGAACAACGGCTTCCCACTGAGGAACCTCCGAATGACTGTCAGAACGGTATCCAGCAGGGGAAGGCCAAGCGCCATGTACGGCACCGCAATGGCAAGCATCGTAGCGCTTTTATCGGAAGTATCAATCGCCAGGACGGAGAACACAAAACCCAGAAACAAGCTCCCCGTATCCCCCAGGTAAATCTTTGCAGGGTCAAAGTTGAAAGGCAGGAATCCAGCAAGCGCGCCCGCCAAACCGACGGAGATGACGGCAGCAAACGGGTAGGCCTGGATCAATGAAAAAACGAAAAGGGTCAGGGCTACCAATAAACCGACACCTGAAGCCAGGCCGTCCATCCCGTCAATCAGGTTAAAAGCATTGGTTACCGCAACAATCCAAAGGACCGATAAAACAAAGCTGATGAGTTGGCTATGAATTCCATAACCCAGCAGTGGGAATCGGGTAATCCGGGCGCCGGCCCACCAGGCCATCGAAGCCGCAAGGCATTGGCCGGCGAGCTTTTGACGCGGGCTCGCACCCATCAAGTCGTCGTACACGCCCAGGATGAGAATCCACGTCGCAGGAATCATTAATCCAAGGAATGGAACCACGTGGGCAAAAAGCTCTCGCGGGTCGTGTCCTGGAATCGGGACGACTAGACACCATGCCACGAGCGCCGACAAATAGACCGCGAGCCCGCCCAGGCAAGGCGTGCCGGACGTTTTCCTTCCCGCTTCCGGTACCCCGCACGCTCCTGCTCGAAGCCCTAACGACTGGACGAAAGGCGTGAGCAGGAGCGCGAAGAGCCCCGACGCAACAAAAAGCTCGACATAGATTTCCATGGTGTGCTCGTGGACAACCTTGAGGACTCTGAACGATGAAGGGCTTGCTGTCTGGCCAGAGTTTCCCGCATGACATCCAGGTAGATCCGGGATTGGTGTTGATGAAGATAGATCGCTTCAACGGACTGTTTTCCGTTCTGGCCCAATCTTTCCCGCAACGGCCCGTCGCCGCAGAGCCGCTCGACGGCGACGGTGACGGCACGGGCATTCTCCGGGGGAACGGCAAGCCCCGCGTCGGCCTTCAGCAGGATTTCTTTTGCCTCGCCCTCCACCCCCAGGACTATAGGCTTCGCCGCCGCCATCGCCTCAAACATTTTTGAAGGGATCGCCGTCTGAAACACTTTGGCTCGCCGCAGCAATACCAGGAAAGCGTCCGCGGCCACGAGAAACCCCGGCATCAACGCATGGGGTTGGCGCGGCAGGAATTGGACGTTCGCGAGGCGCAGTTCGCGTGCTTTGGCCTGAAGGCGTTCACGCTCCGCGCCCTCCCCAATCAGGACAAAAAGGATCCGGGGATTGATTTTGCATTCGGCCGCCGCCTTCAGCATCGTTTCGAGTCCGTGCGCCATGCCCAGCGTCCCCGCGTACATGGCGACAAACCGGCCGCTCCAGCCATACTCCCGGCGGATGCGCGCGCGCGACCTTTGATCGGTTTGAGCTTTGAGCCCGGCAATGAGATCGCGGCTCACCCCGTTTCTCACAATCCGCAGCTTGCCTTCTGAAATCCCGGCTGCAACCAGTTGCCGGCGTTTCCATTCGCCGTCAACCACAATGGTGTCGGCCCGAACGTAGAGATGATTGGCAATCCGGTTGAGTCCACGATAGAGAACCGACTTTTCGGGAGCTGCACCCACTCCAACAAGGGACTGCGGCCACAAATCACGAACCTCGAATATAAACGGCAAACGCCGGACGCGCGCAATCGTGGATGCAGCGGCAGCCACCAGGAGCTGAGGCGAGCTTCCAATGACGAGGCCGCCGCGAGGTGTAATCCACGGGCCCGCAAGGCTAGCCGAGACGGCAAAAGACGCATAATTCCCGCAGCGCTTCCATCGGCCGCGGTTCGGGGCCGGATATAACCACGTTCGATAGACTTTGACGCCTTGATGATTTTCTCGACTGAATCCCCGCAACCACTGCGCTCGAAATTCCGGGTCAAGAATTCCTTCCGGATGGTTCGGAAAGCCCGTCAAGACACTAACTTGATGCCCCTGGCTTGCCCATTGGCGGGCAAACCCATGGACGCGGACGGCCGGTGCGCAGGCTTCCGGCGGAAAGTACTGGGAAACGTAAAGAATCTTCAAGGGATCAGGTTTCAAGACTCAGCTCGAAAAAGCGGAATGGAAGTGCGGTCTATCTGTACAGTTCCGAGATCAGCGTGGAGATGAATTTCCGGCAGCGGCTCGCCCAGGGGCAGGAGGACGCAGGCCAACGAGACCGGCAGTTGTCCTTGCCACATCTGCCAAAGCGTCCAACGTGATTGCCGGAGGCCGAATTCAGGCGCGTAACAGGTATTTTGCAGACTTCCTGCGGAGCCGCCGAACAAAACAACTCTGTAGGCCCGGCCGTTGCAGCGGATTACCCAGCGGCGGAATTCGTTTTGCCCGCCCCACGCGCCCTGGCCGCAAGGCACAACCGAAATCCCGGGATGGAAATGGATGAAGGATTCAACCTTGTGGCTGCCCGTGCCGCGCAGCAGGTCGACAATCAGCCAGAATCCGGCCGGCCTGTGAACGATGGTTCTTGAGTGGATAACTCCCAAATGTTCATAGCCGTAATGTTCTCCGCAAACGAAGTGGAGCCCATCGACTGCTCCGCGCTCGATCGGGCCGACTCGCGGCCTTCGGCCCACACGAAAGCTCGCCCAGATTTCAGCCTGGTCCGTGCCGTCAATCCGCAGAGTATTATGAGCAGCCGTCGACCGTTCATAATGCCGCTCAGCTCCCGCTTCATACGTACTGACGCCCGTATCCACGATCACTCGCTGCCCATGAAGAGACAGTTCGTAACTCAGCACATCACAATGCCCGTGTCCAGGCTGATAATCCGGGCCCAGCGGCCCGCAGTCAAAAACCAGAAAGCTTTTTGAATTTGAGTCCCGAATAACGCCATAGCCCGTTTCAGGCAGCACCTTTACGGCGCCATCCCCGCTCCCGAAAGGCTCCATGGGCCGTCCCGCCCTGGAAAGGACTTCGGCCGCCGGCCGCGCAACGCCAAAGGCGGAATCGTTCAGCAGAGGGATTTCATTGTCCGGGTGAAGAATCGCGGCGAGAAACTCCGCCATCTTTGCGATCTTTTCTGAAAGCAGGGGTTCCCAGGCAATAGGAGTTCCAGCGACCGAGACCAGCTCCCGAAGGTCCAGAAGATCCTCCAGTACCTGGACGTGATACATCGGCGACCGCTCAAAATGGCCTCCATCCGCCAGAATCTGTTCGGCCAGCTGTTGCTTCAGCAGGGTCGATCCCTTTTCCCACCATCGGCCGCTCTCGCCGGTTTCAAGCAAGGCGCCCGCAAACATCATGGCCTTGGCGTTTTTCAGCAGGTGGTTAGCTCTCAAATGGAATTCCAGTTTGCGTTCAAGCCGAAGGGTCTGGGAGCGCAGGCTGCAAAGCATCCTCACCACCGCAGCCTCTGCTCCCAGGGCGTTCAGTTGCGCGCTGTTGCGCAGCAGGAACTTCAACCAGTTCACAATCCGCAACGAAAGCGGGTAGGGCTCCCAGGCAACTTCCCGCCCGGTCGGATTTTGTTCGCACCAGTCGGTCATCAGGAGCAACATCTTGCACAGAATTGACCGGTGCCGGCTATGGCTGACGTCCACATTCAGGAAATCAAAGTAGTTCAGGTGATAAATCCAGAGTCGCGGAAGGTCGTCATTCGACCACGGAATTCCATCCCCCCCAACATTTGTCCGGTTAAGGAAATTGAACCGGCCGGTCTCAACCATTCTGCAAGCCCTCGCCGGCTGCCATTCGGGGAACTCGGGCATTCGCGAAAGGTTCCGCATGCGAACTCTCCCGTCCATTGCTTCGAGGCCCAAATGGACTGGACGGGTTAAACGTAACTTCGCAAGCCACACGACCTGCGACCATCGCAGGTGATAAATTGTCCGCCAATAAGTTCCTGCCGTCGGTGGCTTCGGGCGGGCAGCGAACGCCGGCAGATTTGGGAATTCTTCCCGAGTCGCGGCGGGGCCGGATTCGCGTTCAAAAAACCTCAAAGGCATAAAGTCAATGGGAGGTCATGCTGCTGAGTGTCGTCCGGATCGCCCACCCTTCTTCGCCACAAGGGTGACTAACGGAGATTTGGCGTTTTCAAGCCAACTTTCATGAGAGAAGCTTTGCGGGTCAAGAGGGGCGAATCCCGCAGAGGCTAAAACCGATTTCCACCCATCGGGCCCAAAGCGATTTTGCGAAAGGTCCAGATATGTCAGGTAAGTCCGCCGGCGTGGAACCCTGCCGGACAACAACTTCAGGATAAAGCGCAAGCGGCCCTCAGCGAGCCAGGCTTCAAACTTCCGCACGCCATTGCAAGGGTTCGGAACACTGAAGATCAAAACCCCATCATCGCGCATCACTCTCGCAAGCTCCCGCGCCACGCCCGCAACGTCGCCGAGGTATTCAAATACGCTTGCGGCGACAACCGCGTCAAAGGTGTTGTCTTTGAAAGGCAGAACATCCCAGTCCGGCTTTAACGAAACCCACTGAACTGGTTCGCCGGTCCAATTCCTTCGTGCAGTCTCCAGCATTGTTTCAGCGATGTCGCACGCCGTAACGTTGTATCCCCGCCGCCCCATCGCCATGGAGATATCGCCTGTTCCGCAACCCAGGTCAAGGATGTTTCCAGGCGGTGGGAGCAATTCGGAAAGCCGCATGACGAATTGCTCAAGACGGAATCCGAGCTTTCCTCCAGCCTGATACTTCTCAGGCCAGCAGCGGGCCTTCTGGTTAAAGAACGTCTGGACTTCGCCGGCTTCAGGCTTCACGGCGGATTCCTTCCCGGTTCCGGTAACGAGCCGCATTCAGGAGCCGCTGAGCGTGCGCGTTCCAGCAAAACCGGCTGCGCGCGGCCTGGAGTCCTTTGCTTGCAAGCTCTCCCCGAAGACGACGATCGATGGCCAGCCGCAAGAGCCGCTCAGCCAGGTCTTCGGGGCTTAAGGGACGAAAGTAAACAGCGGCGTCGCCGCACACTTCCCGATTGACCGGTGTATCGGCGGCGACAATCGGCAATCCGTGCGCCATGGCCTCGACCATCGGAAAACCAAACGATTCCGCAAGAGAGGGAAAAACAAAGACATCGGAATCACGATAGAGGCCCTCGACTCCTTCGTGATTCAACGGACCTACAAAGTTAACGTATTCCGCGATGCCGGCCCGCTTGGAGAATTTTATGTCCTCCCCGTGAGTTGCCGTTAAGCCGGCGCCACCCCCCGAAGGTCTGGCGGTTGTTGTGAGCGTAAAATACCCGCCCCTTCGATTGATAAGGGAAATCGCTCGGAGCAGGGTGCAAAGATTCTTGTGCTCGTAGTACATGGAAACGTACAGCAACCGCAGAGCATGGTTCCCGGACGCACGCCGAGTCTTGGCCATTCCAGGTGTGGCTTCTTGATCCAGCCCGGACCTGGTAATGCCGTAAGGATTTACGACGGCCTTCTTAACGACCGTATAGCGGAGCAGATCATCGAGCATTGCCTTGGTAGGGGTCATGACGATGTCCGCGGTCCTCGCGCTTTGCGTGATCAGCCAGCGGCGCAACTTGAAATCAATCCGCGCTTTGAGAGAGTGTCCCGGCAGGAATCTTTCCCGGTAGGTCTTGGAAAAGTAAAGCGCATTCCGGACCAACAGGAGCTGCCGCACAGGACAAAGAAACATCCCGAAATTCGCACTCGAGAACAGGACGTCCGCCTTTTCTCGCTTGATCCGGGCTCGCAGCGTAACCTGGTCCCACCAAAGACGCCTCCACGCGCTGGCGTGTCCGACTTCGGTTGGAACGATTTGAATCCCCCGGCCATGGGTTTCCAGTTTTGCGGCGGTTTCCGGCGGCAGAAAGATGACAAACTCAACGTCGTCCGCACCTGAAGGCAGATGGCAAACAAGGCCCGTGATGTAACTGACAGCGCCACCCACTTTCGCTGAAACAGCATTGACAACTATTTTCATGAGCGTCGCCCCATGCTCAAGCAGGAAATAAGAGCTCGATCGATTCCCTCCACTGCTGGACTGTAAGCCCAGGCGCGCGAGGCCCTCCGTGCCCTCCGGCCCAGGGTTGAAAGGTCGTTCCTGCTGGTACAAGCTTGCTTTAATGCCGCCACCAGGGTTGGGGTGGTGCCATCCGGCGTCAGGAACCCGTTCCGCTTGTGATCGATCAATTCTCTAGCAGCTCCGGCAGACCGAACAGCAAGAACCGGCAACCCGCTTGCCATGGCTTCGTTGATCACAAGCCCCCATGGTTCGTCCTCTGAAGGCAGCACAAGAAGGTCAGCAACGCCATAGTACTGAGGCAGACTCCGCCAGTCCTTAAAACCCAAAAAGTGGATCTGGGCCAGATCGCTCGCCAGGGCTTCGAGCCGCTTCCTTTCAGCTCCGTCGCCCACAATCAGCAGCTCAACATTCAGTCCATCTTTCAAGGCCAGACGAACTGCCTCAATCAACGTGTCAACGCGCTTAAACCGGACCAGCCTGCCGACGTAAAGCAACAGGAACTTCGACTGCCATCCGTTTTCCGACCGCGCTCTTCCCCAATCAGCGCGGTACCGGTCCGCTTCCCTGCCGAAGTATTCGGTGTCAATCGCAAAAGACGCGGGGAGGATCTGGCTCTGCAACGCCCCGTAATACCGCCAATAGGCCGAGTTCATTTTCCCGATGGTGAGAAATGCGGTGATGCGTTTCACAAGGAACGCAAGAACCATCCGCTTGGCCATTAAGTGAAGTCTGGGTTTCACCCGCTCGATCTGGATATTGGAATCGCTTCTCATCAGCACGGGAACGCCGTGGCGATTGCACCAACCGACGGCAAGCAGCATGGTCAATGAGTTATACCCATGGACGACAACAGCGTCCGGCTGGTAGTTTCGAAGTTGTTTCAGGACGCCGGGGTTCAGGTTCGTAATAAGGAACTTGCCCTTCCACCGCGCGGGCGAAAGGTTCTTCAGAAAGACGGCTGAATAGTTCCGCTTCGTCAAATTCCATCCCTGATCAGGCTGGCGCTTCCGGCAATAGAGAACCCGGATTTCATACCGGCTCGATTCCGCAAGTTGCTCAAACAAAGGTTCGCGGTACGGCGCCGGCGCTCCAGCTAAAAACAGGACTCGCTTCTTTTTCATCGACTCCCCAAAGATGGACGCCGGGTCATCCGAGCAGCCAAGGCTCCAAAGGCAATCCAAAAAATAACCGTTGCGAAAAAACCAGCCGCCGTAAGCCACGCTTCCGCAAATGCGTCCGTCACACCAGCGATCAGACAGGAACTGAGCGCGAGCGCCGCCCAGAACTCCCGACCCATGTCGCGCTTCCGCCTGCATTCAGAAAGCCAGTGGGCCACACGGAACAGCACCCAGCCCACAGGAAACAGAAGCAGTAAAGCCCCGAACAAACCAACTTCCCCCGCGACGGCGAGATAGCTGTTTCCTTTTTCCCTCGCCCACTTCCCTGTTTGAGTCGATAGTTGCCAGCCTTGCGAAGCACCTCGGCTCGCTCCAAAGCCAGCGCCCAAAAACGGACTTTCCCTAACAGCTTCCAGTGATTTTCGCCACAGGACCACGCGCGATTCCAAGACGGAGTCGCGACCTTTCAAGACGTACTCTTGTTCCATCCAGCTGAAGTTCGCCGGCAAATAGATGGCCGCCATGAAAGCAGCAGCGGCTGCTCCCACGACCACAAGGGCGAGGGCGCGGCGGCTGGAAAAGAAAAGCCACCAACCGCAGGCCAGGACGGCGGCCCCGATTCCGGCTCGCGAGTGCGACGCCAAAAGAAAAGTCACTGCCGCAAGGGAAACAATCCCCGCGACGACTCTGGTGATAAAGCCCGGCGCCACGCCGCGAACCATCAAGAACCATAGAAACGGAACAACCAGGCCGACAAAGACTCCCAGCGAATTAGCGTCCATGAAAAAACCGGCAAAGTTGCCTCCCGGCCCCTCCAACCCCTGACGCGCCACGATCAAGCCGCAGCTCAATACCACCAGCACCGCCAGCCACGCAAACGCTGAACAGACTTGGGCAATCCCTTTTCGATCAGCAAGGACGCCCTGCACAACTGCGACCAAAAGGAGAAATCCGAACGCCAGCGACTTGAAAAGAGTCATCGCGGCATTGGACGAAGATTGGATTGAAGCCAGGCAAATGACCACAAACAGTGCCAGGGACCAATAGACCGGCCGCCCCATCCTGGAAAGCCAACCCGTCCCGCTCCGAACAAAAAGGGAGAGCCCCAATAGCGCCAGGAATACCCATCGGACAGTTTGAAATACGTTCCCCGGGTCTAACCCCGGCATCGCCGCCAGAAGAAAGGGGATCGGCGCCAGGAAAAGGTACAGTTCCGGGACAAAAAACAGTCCGTACGCCAAAACCACTGCGGCGGCAACCAGGAGCGGCACAAACAAATCCGTGCTTTTGGCCAGGAAGCAGAGAAACGATAAGAGCGCCAGGCTCACCAGAACGTGGATGGCAGAAAGTCTCTGCTCCGGTTTCAGGGGTCTTGCCTCAAGGACTCGTGGACGCGTTTTGGCAGGAAACGTTGGGATCAAGCTTCAAACCATTCCGATGGTTTTATTAAGGGATGCACGAAATGCGAAACGTAAGGGATGGGGCCCCTTCGCCATCCTGGCATGGGACCGGGAACTCACCGCTCGCTTTGTTTGTGTCGCAGTTGTCCTGCAAGGGGTGCGTGAAGAACCGCTAAAATCCTGGGGAGACTCCCGCCGCCAACCATCCTTGTGCAATGCGAGAGTGCTCCGTGCGTTAATTCAAAAAACGTAAGATTTATTTCCCGGTGTTTATGAAAATAGATCAGCGAAAAAACCAGGCTGCTCACATAGGCCAGAGTTGAGGCGATCGCGGCCCCGACAAATCCATAGCGGGGCAGCAGAAGAAAAAGGAAAAGGCCCGTAACAATCACTGCGACGCCCTCGGCATAGGAAGGCAACATGGGGTGGTTGAGCGCACGAGCCCCGCTGAATAGCACCTGGCTGAGCCCCAGCGCGATTGAACCCGGCAACAGAATCCGGCAGGCCGTAACAGCTGGAACAAAGGATAGCCCGAAGGCGAACCGGATAAGCCACGGACAAATCACATACAACACAGAACAACTTCCCAGCAAGACGACCAACGTGGCGCCGAATGACCGGACGATGATTTCCCTGGTTCGGCCGTGATCAGAATTGGCTCCGGCGGAAAGAGTCACAATCCCCGCGGCCTTGGGAAAGAACCCCACCGCCGAGGCGACCGCCACCGCCACGACGTAGAGTCCCAGGTCGGATGGAGGCACGAGCAGGGATAAAAGGAGTTGATCCAGCCGCTGGTTCACGCGGGCGGCCAGACTTCCCAGCTGCGTTTTCCAGCCAAAATCCAACAACGACTTGCAGGCTTTAAAGTTCCACGCCCAGCCCGGCCTGATGTTTTTGAAAAGGATCCAGAAACTGCAGGTGCTCACTACCAGCAAGGCTCCAATCTGAACTCCTAATACGTCGGCAACGGATGGCCGGTTCGCGAGGTACAAGCCCAGCACTCCAAGACCGTACAAAGAGGCGCTCAGCGTCCTAAGCAAGCTGAAGCGGCCCATCTGCAGGGTGCCTTGAAGAAGCCCGTAGGGAAGCGCCGTTAACCAGATCAACGGAACAAAGGCCAGGAAAACAAAGGCGAGATGGCACACTTCCAGCGAGTAGAGGTGGAGCGCCTCGGGAATGATCCAGAACCCCGCCACCACAGCGCACACCGAAAGGCACAGTCCGATCAGAAGGCCGGCCGTCCACACCTCAGAAACACTGAAGTCTTTTCTGCCCGCATGGAATATGATGGACTGATCCATCCCAACCGAAAACAGGAAGGCCAATAGCGTGGGCCAAAGGATGATGGCCGCCAGATCTCCGCGTCCCTGCGGCCCCAGAAGACGCGCAGCCAGAACGCTTGAGAGAACGCCGAAACCCACCACGCAGGCCTGACCCAACACGGTGATGGTGAAGTCCCGGCTAAAGCGGGACGACGGCACATGCGATCTCAATTCGAGTGAACGCATATCGTTGAAAGTCCCAAGCAAAAGGTAAACCATGCGGCGTTGGCGGGGATGTGGAGATTAAAGTCCGAAAGGCTGTGAACGAGCAGGCCGCAACAGCCGATGCCGGCGCCCAGTTGGACCATGCCGTAGGGTAGTCGCAGGCGCCGGTGCAGCTTTCCGAATGCCAGGCGGAAGAACAGGCCCAGGGCAACCATCACCAGCAGGCTGCCGATAAGCCCACTGTCAACCAACGCCTCAATATAATCGTTGTGGGCGTGGTCCCAAACCACGTTGCTCGCAAAGCTTTGGGATTGCGGAAAAACCACCTCATAGCTGCCGAGTCCGGTTCCCACGAGCAGATGCTCATGCACGATTTTGAGCGAGTCTTTCCACACGACCCATCGCTCGCCGAGGGTAACTTCCGGAGAATCGGCCAGGCCGGCTGAGGTCGCCAGCCGCCTTGAAATGCGAGCCGGGGCCAGCCAGGCAAAAAGCAGGACGATCATTCCGATCCCAATGATTATCATTGTGTGGAACTTCGTTCGGTTGCCGGCAGCCTTTTTCTTCCAGAGAACCGTCGCAAAGATCAGTCCTTCGATAAGAATGGCGATCAGCCCGCCCCGCGATCCGGACAACAACACGGAGCAAACGGAAACCAAGACCGCGAAGGAGAGTATCCTCCTGGCGCCATCGCCTGCAGGCAGCGAAAACACGTAACCCGCGGATATCGGAATCAACATTTCAAGCAGCCCGGCATAGTCGTTATGGTTAACGTAAGGCCCAAAAACCCAACCGTGCGTTTTGACGGTCCAGTAAATCAACCCGTGGCTTGAGAAGAATTGGACCGTGGCAAACATTGCCAGCGAAAAAGCGTACAGCGTCACGACGAGGCCGATTCGGTTCCAGGTTCTCACTGGCGCGCTCGCCAGAAGTTGGCCTGCAAGAAAGAAGAAGCCAAGGTCCGTTGCGAACTGGATCAACGATTCCCATGTGGCGTAGGAAGCAAAAGTCGAGTGCGCGGTGTATTGAATAAAACCAAGCAAAAGAAAAAGAAGCGCGGGGAGGTAAAGAGGCGACCCATAGACTTTGAGCTGCTGCCGTTGGATATTGCCGATCGCCCACCCCAGCAGGAGCAGCGCCACCACCACCGCCAGCGCCGTCCAAGCCCAAGTCTCGACACTGCCGAACACCAGAGGCGCCGCCAACAGCGTCCCCATCATTAGCGAGAGCGCAACGGAAAACGAAACGGGAGCAATTTGTTGATCTCTCTCGTTGGTTTCCCAAGTCAACGGAACCGTCCCGGCCGTGATGAGGGAAGAAGAAGTCATGGTGCGAGTGAAATGTAGAACCTGTTAGTTCGCTGCGGGGGATGCAGGCTCAAGCGTTACAGCCGCGAGCCAAAAACTGCCGGTGATTCCCATGGGAAAACTCCGGCTTCGGGGCCGCCAGACCGATAGCCGGACGAAGTGGGTTTCCGGCCCTGTCGAAAAGTTCAGCGCGACCTTGTGCCACGATGTTGTCCCGGTCGTATCCGTCGAAGCGACGTTCAAACAAGCCGGGCAGGCAGGATCAACAATGCGCAAACGCGGTCCGCTTTGGGAGGTAATCCCGCGGGAACGCGCGTAGGCGGTCAGCATATATGCTTGGTTCAGCTCAACAGGGACAAGTTGCTCTACGGGCGCGTACTCCTGGTTTCT
>CAYWMN010000004.1:0-34849 GCA_964459065.1 uncultured Acidobacteriota bacterium
TTCGCCGCGCTCGAGCTCTCACAGCGGCCGGTGACTCGAATCACTGAAAGCCATTTCCAGGCGATTTAGGGTAGGTGCAGGCGGGAATTCAGATGTTATAATCGGTCCGGTACCCAATAGCACCCATCTTATTCATTCATCCTTTCGGCAATCATTTTCTTTTGTCGCGAGCCCTTCTGGCACGAGCGTAACAGGCGGAGGAGGCAGCATGCGGCGGGGCATAGGATTGCTGACCGTTCTCTTCCTGTTTTTGTGTTTCGCGAATCCTGCGCGAGCCCAACAATCACAACCCAACGCGCGGCCGTGGTGGGTCGAATTCCAGATTGGCGAAGGCCAGCTTCAGTTGGAGTCTGATCAGTTGGCTGGCACCCGCCACTCAACCTTGGCCATGGGATTTGCCGGCGGCCACCGCCTGGGAAGCCGGGCGAGGGTCGGAGTGCAATTGAACGGCTGGCTCCTGCAGGCGTCCAACCTCAACGATCCCTCGGTGGGCGAGAGCGTCAGTAACGTGATGGCCGTGGCCGACGTTTTTCCCATCTCCAGGGTCCCGCTATTTCTGCGAGGCGGAGCGGGCGCCGGATTTTATAACATCAACCGGACCGACGGCTTCAATGGTAACGGATGGGCCTGGACGGCCGGGGCTGGGTACGAGTTCATGTTCGGCCGGCGATTCGGCGTGGCGCCCATCCTGGCTTATTCAGCCTGGAAGTTCGATGACATTATCGCGACCAGCGTGTTTGAAACCGGGCGGCGATATTCGGTGGTGGAATTTAAGGTTGCGATTCTCTGGCACTTTGGAGGGGATTGAATAGCTTGGATCAGTTTGGGGTAAGGCCGGCAACGTGACGGCCTTGAAGGTTCCGCCGGGACGCCGCCGCTTGATCAGAGGCACCTTAATAACTTCATGAATTGCCTCGCGGCGGTAAGGCGCCCCGGCGGTTGGGCCTCCTTTGGAGCAGCGATCACTTTCGCAGAAGGGAGTTCCTAAACCATGATGAAGCGCGTTTGGGTTGGGTCATTTGTTGTTGTCAGCATCCTGCTGGTGGCGTGGGCGGCCCGCGCAGACCAGCAAACGGTTCGCGAAAAATATCGGGTGGTCCAGGTTGACAGGTTTGAAGTCGCAGAAGGGGTCAGCTTTCCTGCCGAGTACCTTCCGGCGCTGCAGGAGGATATCATCCGGCGGCTTCAGAAATCGAAAACGTTTGACGAGGTCCTGCGACCCGGCGAGAGTCCGGCAAAGGCTTCCGCCGCAGTGCTTCGCCTGAGCGGAACCATTACAGGCTTTAAGCCGGGAAGCCGGGCCAAACGGTACATCGGATTTGGCATGGGCAAGACTGAAATTTTCGCCCGGCTGACCTATTCGGACTGCGCAACGGGCCAGACGCTGATTGTCGAGCAAGTCCATGGCGTGCTCACTGGCGGCTTTGCGGGCGGGAAATCATCGAACGTGACGCGTGAGTTCGCCAAGACGGTGGCCAGAAACAGCAAGGTGGTGCTTGGTAAACGGCTGCCGGCTCCGGGTGAAGCTGTGGCGGCGCCGCCGGCCGCAAACGTTCCCGCCGGCAACCGCGAGCGGCAGGCGCTCGCCTTTTCCTCAAAAGATTTTGAGGGCACCGAGAAAAACCTGAATGAGCAGGCGGCCAGGGGTTTCCGGCTGGTGGCTTTTACTCTCACCGGCAAAGACTCGGCCACTCTGACGCTGGAGAAAACTGAAGCCGGCGGCCAGGCTGCCGAATACAGAATCATCCATGCGCTCCGCGCCGGAACGCTGCAAAAGAACCTCAACAACGCGGCATCCGAGGGCTTCCGTCTCACCCCGCACACCCTCGGGCCATTCGGATCGACGACTGCCGTCATTGCTGAGAAAACCAGTCCGGGTGGGCCTTCGGGCTATCAGTATCGGGTTCACCTGACGATCCGCATCTCCTCGCTGCAGAACGACATCAAAAAGGATCAGGCCGAGGGATACAGGCTGGCGGATACCTGGGAATCTACACCCGCACGCTACCTTGCCATCCTTGAGAAAAGCGGCGAGTGATGGCGGTTTTGTGAGTGGTTTGCGTCGTGGTGGTAATGGTTGTCTCGGGGTTTCAAATCCGCCGGAAGGATGGCGGAATTCCGCGACATCAGCTTTTGCGCGGTTCATCCGGCAAGCGGACCACTTGTCCCGTGCGCAGGCGATAGAGGGCTTTAATCAGGGTGAGATTTCCGGCCGAGACTTTCTTGCGGAGCAAAGGGCTTTTCTGCAGGATGTTTCGGGAACTCAGATGTACGTTGGCGCGCTCGGCCAGGCGAAGGAAGCGGCTGGTGCCGCGCGAGGCTTGGAGGGTTTCGAGCGCGGGGCGAATCTTGGCCACAATACTTTTCAGATTGGGCGTGGGGGGCTTCGCGTCCGAGGCCGCCGCGGCGACCGCCCCGCAGTCCTCGTGGCCCAGGATGACGAGGACGGGCGAGTTGAGGTACTCGGCGGCGAATTCCAGGCTGCCGAGCGCCACCGGGTCGGCCAGGTTGCCCGCTGTCCGCACCTCAAAGAGGTCTCCGAGGTTCTTATCGAACAGCAGGCTGGGTGAAACGCGGCTGTCGGCGCAAGCGAGCACCACCACTTGAGGTTGCTGGCCCTTCGCGAGCGCCTGGCGCCGGCGCACCAGTTCACGGACGGCAGGTTTGCCGGCCCGGAAACGCCGGTTGCCTTCCATGAGGTCTGCCCAGATCATTTCAGCCGGTGAAGAAACTCTAGCCACGTGCGTTGGTCCTTTCTCGACGTCCCGTCATCAATATTTTTCTGCCTGATCCAGCCGCCTCCGGCCGGTGTCTGCTGCAACGGCAACGCTGCTAATCGTATTTCTCAAAGCTGAGCGATTTGGGATCGTAGCCCATGGAGCGCAAGACGTGCGAAACGTCGTTCACCATTTTGCGAAGCCCGCAGATGTAAGCGTGGAACCCTTTTTTGTCCGCCAGGTAGCGCGCGACGTGCTGTTGCACGTAGCCGGTGTGGCCTCGCCAGCCGGGATCGGGGCGGCTCAGCGTGGGAACAAAATGGAAGCCGGGATTTTCCCGGGCGAGCTTTTCAAATTCTTCCCGGTAAAGGATGTCGGATTCGCGCCGCACGCCGAAGACGAGCCACACTTCAGAATCATGCGGCTTGCTGTAGAGCTGCTGCAACATGGCGCGGATGGGCGCAATGCCTGTTCCGGTGGCGATGAAGGCGGAAACCGGATCGGGAGGCTCGCGCAGAGTGAAAAAACCAAAGGGGCCGGTGAAGCGAATCGCGTCGCCCGGCCTCAGGTGGAAAAGCCAGGAGGACGCGCGGCCTTCGGGCAGCCTGTTCAGGCAGAGATCGAAACCGTTGTCGGGCCGCGGCGCCGAAGCGATCGAATAAGGCCGGCGGATCTTCTTGCCGTCGGGCTCCAGCTCCAGTGAGATGAACTGGCCGGGCCGGAAATCAAACCTCTGGCCGTTCGAGATTTTAAATTCAAAGTGCTTCGTTCGTTCGTTGGTATATTGAACGCCCCGAAGAAGCGCTTCATGATGGGTAGGGTTCACGGTTCTACGTTGGCCTCTTCTTCAATAACTTCCTGAATCCTGCCGAGGACGAGCGACGCCATTTCCGGATGGTCTTCAAGCGACCGGCCGACCCGGATCCTGACTTTGGGGTGCCGCTGCCTTTCCGCCGCCACCAGCTTGGGAAGGTCACGGCGCAAATGGATTCCGAGGGTCAGGAAATAAGGGAGAACGACGATGTGGGCATAACCGGCCTTGACCGCGTTCGCAATCGCCCGCTTCAGCTCCGGCCGGCCGGGGCCGAGAAACGCCGTCCGAACGTAGGGATAAGTCCCGGCAGCCTGAATCTTTCCGGCCAGGTCCCGAATCCCCTGATTGGCTTCTTCAACCGCGCTGCCGTGCGCAAACAAAATGACGGCAACTCCTTGATTTCTGGTGGACATCAGGAATTCCATACTAAAAAGTACATTTTAACTCAAAGCCGGGTATTTGCCTAGGGTTCGTTGAGCGTGCCGAATCGGCAGGCAAGAGGGCTGGGCCGGTGGCTGCGACTGTTTGCCGGGCGATGCCGGGGGCAGGGTCACAAAGCGGCTCTTCGCTATATCCGAAACATTCTAAAGGGGAAGAGGACTGTCTTGAACCGAACAAAAGTTGATGGCGGGAAGGGGATAAAGGGGCCGGACTACGATTGGGTTAGCAAACGTCTTTTTTGCTGGCTGATCCCAGTCGCATGACTCCCTTTTCAGCTTCTCCGGTTTGTTGTGCGATGGCAGAATTGAGGGACGAATTCAGGACGTTGAGATGCCTTTCAGCAAGATGCTTATACACGACGAGTTTGGATCTGAACCAAATGGCTGTAACAATGATCCCAACGAGGCACCCTAAGGCGAAAACCACCAAAAAATCCCAGATTGCTAGCATCGTAGACGAACGCTTTCTTGCAACAGAGCAACTCTTGACGCAAAACCGAACGGCAATAAGAAAATTGCGAAAATCCGGGGTGATTCTACTTTCCTATTCGTGCATTGTCAACCTATAAACTCTCAGTCTGGTTTGACCTGAACAATCCGAAGCGCTGGAAAAGGCAAAGGTTCCCGCAGTGGCCGGGGCTTGAGGCCCCGGCCACTGCGAGGAATCGAAAAACGATTGAGGACCGCAGATGGGCGGGGTTGCTCAGCGGTAAAAGATCCCATCGCCCGAGAGGTGCTTAGGCGAGTTCGATGCCGGGAAAGAAGTAGGCAATTTCAAAAGCCGCGGATTCCGGCGAATCGGAGCCATGAACGGCGTTGCGTTCAATGCTCTGGGCGTAAAGCTTGCGGATGGTGCCGGGCTCGGCCTGTTCAGGGTTGGTGGCGCCCATCACCTGGCGCAGGCGCGCGATCGCGCCCTCGCCTTCGAGCACCATGGCGATGGCGGGACCCGAGGACATGAACGCCGTCAGGCTGCCGAAGAAGCCCTTGTCGCGATGCACGGCGTAAAATCCTTCCGCGTCCTTTTGGGTGAGGCGCACCAGGCGCGCCGCCACCAGCTTGAACTGATTGCTTTCAAAAATCTTGATGATGTCGCCCGCGTGCCCTCGCTCGACGGCGTCGGGCTTGATGATGGTCAGTGTCCGTTCCAAAGTGATTCTTTCTCCTGAGGTGAAATTTGCTAGGCGCTTGCGCGGCTCTGGAGCGCTCGGGCCATGGTTTCTCCGATCAGCGCGGGGCTTTCAGCAACTTGGATGCCGGCCGCCTGGAAGGCCGCAATCTTGCCGGCCGCCGTGCCCTTGCCGCCGGAAATGATGGCGCCGGCATGGCCCATGCGGCGTCCGGGGGGAGCGGTGCGGCCTGCGATGAAACCCACAACGGGCTTTTTGACGTGAGCTTTGACGAATTCGGCCGCCTGCTCTTCGCCGGTGCCGCCGATTTCGCCGATGACCACCATGCCGTGGGTGTCGTCGTCTTCGTTCATCAGCTTGAGCGCGTCCACAAAGTTGGTGCCGATAATCGGATCGCCGCCGATGCCGATGCAGGTGGATTGTCCGATGCCCAGCGCCGTCAGCTGGCCGACGGCTTCATAGGTCAGCGTGCCGCTGCGCGAAATGACGCCGATGTTGCCCGGCCGGTGGATCGATCCCGGCATGATGCCGATCTTGCACTTGCCGGGTGAAATGATGCCCGGGCAGTTGGGGCCGATCAGGCGCGTCTGGGTTCCGGCAAGGTATTGGGTGACGCTCACCATGTCGAGCGTCGGAATGCCTTCGGTGATCGCTACCACCAGCGGCAGGCCGGCTTCGGCTGCTTCCATGATGGCGTCGGCCGCAAAGGGAGGCGGAACAAAAACGACCGAGGCGTTGGCGCCGGTGGCGTCCTTTGCTTCGCTCACGGTGTTGAAGACCGGGATTCCGTCGATCTTAGCGCCGCCCTTGCCGGGCGTGACTCCCGCCACCACCTTGGTTCCGTAAGCTACCGCCTGCTGCGTGTGGAAGGTGCCTTCACGGCCGGTGATTCCCTGCACAAGCAGTTTTGTGTTTTCATCAACAAGAATTGCCATGGTTCATCCGTATTCGAGGTCGTTTACTGCTTTGCCGCCGCGACGGCCTTTTCCGCCGCGTCCTTCATCCCGTTGGCAACGCTGAAGCTCAGGCCGGATTCGCGCAGAATCTTTTGGCCGAGTTCCACGTTGGTTCCTTCCAGGCGCACGACGATGGGAACTTTGATTCCCAGGCTCTTGGCTGCGGCCACCACGCCGTTGGCCACGATGTCGCAGCGCATGATGCCGCCGAAAATGTTGATCAGCACGGCGCGGACGTTCGGGTCGCCCAGGATGATTTCAAACCCGCGGCGGACTTGCTCTTCATTGGCGCCGCCGCCCACGTCCAGGAAGTTGGCCGGCTGCCCGCCTGCGTACTGAATAATGTCCATGGTGGCCATGGCGAGTCCGGCGCCGTTTACCATGCAGCCCACTTCGCCGTCCAGCCGGATGTAATTCAAGTTGTATTCCGAGGCTTTGACCTCCAGCGGATCTTCTTCATCCAGGTCGCGAAGCTCGCGGATATCCTTGTGGCGGAACAGCGCATTGTCGTCAAAATTCATTTTGGCGTCCAGCGCCAGCAGGCGTCCGTCCTTGGTGAGCACGAAGGGATTGATTTCCGCCAGCGAAGCGTCCGTGGCGCGGAAGGCGCGGTAGAGGGCGGCAAAGAACTTTGCCGCATCCCTGATCAGAATCGGATCAAGGCCCAGGCTGAAGGCAGCCTTGCGAGCCTGAAACGGCTGAAGCCCTACGGCGGGATTGATGAATTCCTTCAGGATTTTTTCCGGGTGCTCGGAGGCCACCACTTCAATTTCCACGCCGCCTTCGCTCGAGGCCATGAAGACGGGCCCGGCGGCGGCGCGGTCAATCAACATGCCCAGATAGAATTCGCTGGCGATCTCCAGACCTTCTTCGATCAGCAGGCGGCGGACCACTCGGCCCTCCGGGCCGGTTTGGGCCGTGACCAGCTTCTTGCCCAGCATTTCCTCCGCGATGCGCTCGGCTTCCTCGGCGTTCGCAGCCAGCTTGACGCCGCCGGCCTTGCCCCGGCCTCCGGCGTGAATCTGGGCTTTGACGATGACTCGTCCGCCCAGGCGGTCGGCAGCCTCGTGCGCTTCAGCGGGCGTGTAGGCGACTTCGCCTTTGGGAGTGGAGACTCCATAACGAGACAAGATTTGTTTGGCTTGATATTCGTGAATCTTCATGGTTGGTAACGGTGGCAGCCTGCCCTTGTTTCGGAGCTATTTAAGATTCCGCGAGATTTTGGACGGCCCAGTTCAAAGTTCTATATTGGAATGCGTTTCCATCGTACAATAGATCGCTACAGCAACTCAGGAATCAGTCAGTATAGGGAATGTAAGCCGAAAAAGCAAATGAGAGCCGGAGCGGGTATCCGAACCAGAACAGGATGCGAATCCCGGCTGGCGAAGCCGGCCGCTAAGCTGCATCCAACCGGTTTTCCGCTATAACCGTGATCATGCAAATTTCTGAAGCGATTGAAAAACTGAAGCGCGGTGAAGGGCTCGCGCGGGACGAGGCCCGCGAGGTGATGGAGCAGCTTCTTTCCGGGCGCGTGGGCGATCAGCAGATTGTCGAACTGCTGGTGGCGATGCGCGACAAGGGCGAAACCGCGGCGGAAGTGGTGGGCTTTGCGGAAGTGATGCGCGCCCAGGCTAAACAGGTCCTGGCGGATGCCGGCGTGAAGGTTGAATCGCTGATCGATTCGGGAGCGCTGCTCGACACCTGCGGTACCGGCGGCGACCGCAAGGGCACGGCGAATGTTTCCACCGCCACGGCCCTGGTAGTGGCCGCTGCGGGCGTACCCGTCGCCAAGCACGGCAACCGGTCGATTTCCAGCCGCTGCGGAAGCGCCGACGTCCTGGAAGCTCTGGGCGTGGCCATTGACCTGCCGCTCGCAACCATTCCCGCCTGCCTTGAAAAGACGGGGATGGTTTTTCTGTTTGCTCCGCACCTGCATCTGGCCATGAAGCATGTGATGCCGGCGCGGCGCAGCATCAAGAGCAAAACCATTTTCAACCTGCTGGGGCCGGCTACCAATCCGCTGGAAGCCTCGCACCAATTGACCGGAGTCTTCGACCCGGCGCGCACCCAAATGATGGCGGAGGCGCTGGGCGCCGTGGGAACCCGGCGGGCTTTTGTGGTGGCGGCTTCGGATGGGCTTGACGAGATCACCATCACCGGTCCCACCAAACTC
Source organism: uncultured Acidobacteriota bacterium (assembly GCA_964459065.1). Lineage (GTDB taxonomy): Bacteria > Acidobacteriota > Terriglobia > UBA7540 > UBA7540 > JAMCXS01. The sequence continues at coordinate 8,231 of CAYWMN010000004.1, forward strand.
TCAGCATACGATTCCGGGAAGGTTTCAACGCGCCAGATTACGCCGGAGGATTTCGGCCTGCCGCGCGCGGCGATGGAATCGCTTGCCGGAGGCGATCCGGAACAGAACGCCCGCCTGCTGATGGGGATTCTTGAAGGTGAGAGGAGTCCTTTGCGGGATTGCATCCTGGCCAACGCCTCGGCGGCGCTGGTGGCGGCGGAAAAAGCCGCAGACTTTCTCGAAGGCGTGGCCCGAGCCCGGGAAGCGATTGATTCGGGAGCCGCCCGCCGGACGCTCCGGGCGCTCGTCGAGTTTACGGAAAAGCACCGCCGCTAAAGCTGCCGGCGTTGCAGCTCCCCCTGTTTATTTGCCCTCAGGCTCCAGGTTCTTTTCAAAAAAACTCAGCAGGCGTTTGGTGAGGTAGAGCCGCGCGGAGTAGCTGCTGAAGCCGTGCTTTTCTCCGGGCTGCAGATCAAGCTGGTAAGGCTTGCCGTCGCGCACCAGCGTTTCAATCAGGTTGATGGTGTTTTGCAGGTGGACGTTGTCATCGTCGACGCCGTGCATCAGCAGGAGTTTGGCGCGCAGGTTGCCGGCGGCGTCAATGACGGACGATTCTTCGTAACCTTCAGGATTCACCTCAGGCGTGCGCATGTAACGCTCGGTGTAAATGCTGTCATAAAATTTCCAGTCGGTGACGGGACCTCCCGCTGCTCCGCACTGGAAGACGTCCGGCGCGTGGGTGAGCGCATAAAGCGTCATGAATCCGCCGTAAGACCAGCCCCAGATGCCCAGGCGATGGGCGTCAACGTAGGGAAGCGACTTCAGATAATTGACGCCGGCCAACTGGTCGCGCAGTTCCTGCCGCCCCAGGTGCTCAAAAATCCTGCTTTCCCATGCGTGGCCGCGGCCCCACGATCCGCGGTTGTCAAGCGACCAGACCAGGAAGCCATGCTCGGCAAAAAGCTGATCCTGGAGCGAGGTCACGCCCCATTGGTCGCGCACAATCTGCACCTCCGGTCCGCCGTAGACATCCACGATGACCGGATATTTCTTGTGGGGATCGAAATCCGGCGGCTTCAGCAGCCGCGCGTAGAGTTGGGCGCCATCGGGAGCCGTGACGGTGACGAATTGAGTCTTGCCCAGCGCATATTCCCGCAGGCGATTCCTGGGCGCGTCGATCGTGGCCACAAAAGAGCCGTCGGATTTGAACAGGCGCGTGATGGGAGGCGTTTTGGAATCCGAAAAAGTCTCGACATAAAAACGGCCGTCGGGTGAAAGAAGCAAAGTGTGAGTTCCGGGTTCTTTGGAGAGCCGCTCAAGACCAGAACCGTTCAGCCGCACCCGGTCAATCTGCCGCTCGCGCGGGTCGGGTTGGGTGGAAAGAAAATAGACCCAGCCGGTGTGGCCTCCGTGTTGATACATCGGCAGGTCGGAGAAGAGCGGATGGTCCAGCATCCAGTTGCCACCGGTCAGCTTTTTGATCAGCTTGCCGCGGCGGCTGTAAAGATAAAGGTGCAGCCATCCGTCGCGCTCGGAAAGCCACAGAAAGCGGCCGTCAGCAAGAAAACCCGGAGGGCGAACCGAGTTGATCCAGTAACGGTCTTTTTCCACCAGCAGCGTGCGACTGGCCCCTGAATCTGCGTCCCACAGATGCACGGCCATCCGGGTTTGGTTGCGGTTGAGCGTGACGAACGAAATGTCTTTTGAATCCCGCGTCCAGGAAAACGACGGGCCGAAATACTCAACGGGCGGGGAATTGGCCGGTGGAACCCAGTCATATGTTTTGCCGCCGTTGACCGAGACAACATGAAAGCTGGCCTTCGGGTTGGGATCGCCCGCCTGCGGAAACCTCTGAAGAGAAAACTCCACGTGAGTTGAAAGGAAATGGACCAGCGGGTAGACGGGCACCGGCGAGTCGTCGAGGCGCAGATAGGCAATCTGTTTGCCGTCAGGCGACCATTCGTAGGCGCGGCCGGTGGAGCGGTCCGCCAGTTCCTCCTTGTAAACCCAATCGAGCTTTCCGTTCAGAATGAGGGGTGTCCCGTCATGAGTGAGCTCAGTGACGCGTCCGCTCTTGATGTTGAGGGTGTAGAGATTGTTCTGCCTGACGAAAGCGATTCGGCCGCCCGCCGGAGAAAACGTTGCGTTTTCGTCAGGCTGCGGATCGTTGGTCAATTGCCGAATTTCGCCGCCTGCCGGGTCATACAACCAAAGATCGCCGCCGCCATCGAAGAGAATCCGGCGGCCTTGGGGCGACCAGCGGTAAGAATCGAGGTCCACGCCGGAATCCGGCGAAATCTTCAGGCGGTGCTCGCGGCGCGCGGCCACGTCATAAAGGCACAACTGCTCGCCGGAGTTGCCATCCTTCAGATAACTGAATTGTTCTGTTCCCGGTCTCCAGCGCACGCGGCGGAGGGCGCCCGGGACTATTTGTTCTGAGTCCGTGACCATCTGGGGAGTAAGGCGTTTTTTCGCCGCCCAGACGGAAGGTAAGAACCCTGCGAGGAGCGCCAGTACAACCGTGAGGCGTATCCATAAATTCTTCATTGATTTCTTGTCCTATCAAGCGAACCTGCGCGCAGGCCTTAATTTTCCATGACCGCCGCATCCGGCCGCTCAAACGCAAAACGTTATCCCTTTTGGCGGCAATTGTAAACTTTCTTGGCCGCGCGGCCGATGGGTAGTCATCGTGAGATACCAACAACCGGTTTCCTGTTTTTGTACCCGTCTGGCCCGCTGGGCAAGGTTCTTATCCTTCCGAGCGGAACGAGCCTGCGGGCTGATGACGCGCTGGCGTTTTCAGCCGCGCCCCCGGGCTTCATACGGCGGGCACAAGCGTGGCGCGAAGGCGCTTGCGGTCCTGTTGGTCGCGGCCGGTGCGCTGATTTACGGTACCGCCGCGCAGGGATCTCCTCCTCGCTGGCAGATCCTCTGGACATTTGACCACAGTCTCACCAACGCGCTGGGAGGCGGATATAACGCTTTTTCCCGGGCGCCTTCCCGGGCTCGAACGTATCTGGACCCTGCCGTCCATCGCTCGCAAGCGGGTTTCTCGCTGCGGATTACGGCCCATCGCGCCGATAAGGGATTCTGCGGAGGGTGGTTTGATTTCTATCCGGCGGGAGCCTCACAGCGGTACTTTGACGCCCGCCCCTATCCCTATCTCACGTTCTGGATCAAAGGCGGAAAGCCCGGCGGGGATTTCGACATCAAGCTGGTTGATTCCAGGCACGAAGGCCATGAGTCCGCCGCCATGCGGCCGCTCCACGCCTATTTGCCCTCGGGCATTACGACCCGTTGGCAGAAAGTCACGATTCCTGTTGCCGATTTCACGGAAACGGATCCCGGCTCGCTGGTCCGGATGGTTTTTATCTTTTCCGTACCCGGTGATTATGAGTTTTACGTGGACAACATCGGTTTCGAGTCCGCGCCCAACGATTCCATGGCCGCTCCCTCCACCACTGGACAGCCGACGTCCAAGATTGCTGAGCCTTACCACTCCATGTGGGTATGGAAGACCTCGGAGCTTCTACATAGTTCCCAAGCGGCCGCTCGCCTTTTTGATTTTTGCGCGCGCATGGGTTTCAAGGAGATTTATCTTTCGGTGGACTTTGACACATCGCCCCGCGGGCGAATTCCTGTCTCGATCTTGGACGCCCGCGCCTATGGCAGCTTCCTGAAAGCGGCGCACCAGCGCGGGCTTCGTGTTGAAGCCCTAACGGGCGCGCCCATCTGGGCGGCGCGGGCCTACCACGCCCGGGCGCTGGGGGCGGTAAGGGCCATCCTGGATTTCAACACCGGGAGGCCTGCCCTCGAACAGTTCGACGGCATCCACTTTGATGTCGAACCTTATCTGCTGCTGGGCTTTTCCGTGCCCGGTTACCGGAAGCGGCTGCTTCAGGAGTATCTTGAAATGGTGGCCGACTGCGCCGCGGCCGCCCGCCGGGACCATACACCTTTGACCTGTGACATTCCCTGGTGGTTCTATCCGGCGACGCCCGCCGCTCGAAAACAGTTCACGGTGACTTTTGGAGGCACGCAAAAAACCGTCGGCGAGCATGTTACGGACCTGCTCGATTCCGTAACCATCATGAACTATCGGAATGAAGCCGACGGCGCGGGGGGCATCATCACGTTCGGAATTCCAGCGCTCGCCTACGCGGCGAAAGTTCACAAGCGGATTCGCATCGGGCTTGAAACCTCCGCGGAAAAACCGACGGTGGTCAAATTTGTTGCGGCAATTCCCACCAGGAAATTCTTTGAGAGAGTCCGGCAAAATAAGCTTATGGACCAGTACTCTTTTGAGGGTTACGCTTTGCATGTAATCAAGGGCAAAGGCGTGGTCTTTGTGGGGCTTGGACCGCTGCTCCATTCAAACACCGCTCCTGAGGCGCCAATGGACGCGGCCCTGGAGCGGCTGCGAAAGTTGTTTGGACAAAACCCCGAGAACCCGCTCGCGGCGGAGTTCGAAATGGCGGACGCGCGAGCTGCCGTTGCCGACGATCCCGCCTGGCAGGACTTCAAGCTGGTGGAACTTGCACGGCCGGGATCAGGCCGAAAGCGGGCGGCCTTCCAGGCGGTCCGCTGCACGCCGCCGGTTACGACCTTCCACGGGCTGGGTCGGAAGATTTTTGAAGAAGAATCCCGCTCCGCCGCCGACTGGCTGGCTCGATATCCAAGCTTCGGCGGGCTTGCCATTCACTACTACCAGAGTCTTCGGGCTTTAATGGCCCAACCCTAGGCGTCGCCACCCCGCCAGAGATCAGACGTGCCCACTAACGGGACGCGCCTGCGAGCTTGGACCCGCCGGCGACAGCCTGCAAGGCGGCGCGAGCTTTATCCCAATGTCAGAGCTTGAGAAAATTGGCCAGGAGCAGCTTGCCGGAATTGGTGAGGACGGATTCGGGATGGAACTGGACACCTTCCACTTTCATCTTTTTGTGGCGGAAGCCCATGATCAGCCCGTCGGGCGAAGTGGCGGAAACGGCGAGACAATCGGGAAGGCTCTTGCGTTCGACAATCAGGGAGTGATACCGGGTGGCCGGAAAGGGATTGGGCAGGCCGGAAAAAATGGTCTTGCCGTCGTGAGAAATCTCGCTGGTCTTGCCGTGCATCAATTCCGGCGCCCGGATCACCTTGCCGCCGAATGCCTGGCCGATGGCCTGATGGCCCAGGCAGACTCCCAGGATGGGCGTGCGGCCGGAGAAGGCTCGGATGACGTCCAGGCAGATTCCGGCTTCCGACGGCGTCTTCGGGCCTGGTGAAATCACAATGCGCTCCGGCGCCAGACGCTCGATCTCATCCAGGGTGATCTGGTCGTTGCGGTGGACTTCCATCTCCGCTCCCAGCTCGCCGAGATACTGCACCAGGTTATAGGTGAACGAATCGTAGTTATCAATAATTAAAATCATTTGCTTGCCTTCCGCCCTCCAGTGCGTTCATTATACGCTGAACCCCTTGAGAGGAAGAAGCCCATGAAAAAAACAGCCCGACGATCTTTCCTGAAACAAGGACTTGGAAGTCTTGCCGCTGTGGGCGCTGCTGCCGCAGGCGCCGGACCGGCGCTGGGGGCTCCCCACCCGGCCGAGCCTTCCGGCAACGTGGAAGCTCCGAGAAATTTTCAACTGGGGCTGGTGACTTACAACCTGGCAAGGCATTGGGACATCGATACCATTATCAAAAACTGCCGGGAGGGCGACTTTAAAGCAGTGGAATTACGCAGCACCCACCGGCACGGCGTGGAGCCCACCCTCAGCAAGGCCAAGCGGGCGGAAGTCCGCAAACGCTTTGAAGGCTCGGGCGTGCGCTTGTTCAGCCTGGGCTCGGCGTGCGAATTCGAATCGCCAGACCCGGCCGTTGTGCGGCAGAATATCGAACTGACCCGAAAGTTTTGCGAACTGGCCCACGACGTTGGGGCGGTCGGCGTCAAGGTTCGGCCGAACGGATTCCCGCCGGGCGTCCCGCATGAAAAGACGCTGGAGCAAATCGGCCGGGCGCTCAAAAAATGCGGAGACCTGGCGCAGTCCTACAACGTGGAAGTCTGGCTGGAGGTGCACGGCCGCGGCACCCGGTATCCCAAGAACATTCGCCGCATCATGGAGGTGGCCGACCATCCGGCCGTGGGCATCTGTTGGAACTCGAACGCAACGGACGTGGTGGCAGGCTCCGTGCAGCCGAGTTTTGAATTGATCGGCCGCTGGCTGCGCAGTTGCCACATCAACGAATTGTGGAAGCGGGAATATCCCTGGAGGGAGCTTTTCGCGCTGTTTCGCAGCGTCGGCTATAATCGCTATACCTACGCGGAAATTCCGGAAAGCTGTGAGCCGATCCGCCTGATGCATTATTACCGGCGGCTGTGGGAGTACCAAACAGCGGCGTAGAAAAGAACATGGAAACTCAACCCATCACCTTAGAGGGCCGCAGGGTGCGCCTGGAGCCGCTCAGCCTGGCGCATCACGCGGCCTTGTGCGCGGCGGGCCTGGACTTTGAAATATGGCGCTGGAATCCGCGGAACGTTCGCACGCCGGATGACATGCGCGCCTACATCGAACAGGCGCTTGCCGAGCAGGCTCGCGGCACGTCGCTGCCATTTGCCACCATCGATCTTGCCAGCGGCAAGGCCATCGGCAGCACTCGCTTCCTCAACCTCGACCCTGCCAATCTGCGCGTTGAAATCGGAGGGACGTGGCTGGCAAGGCAGTGGCAGCGGACTGGCGCCAACACGGAAGCCAAGTACCTGATGCTGGCCCACGCTTTTGAAGAACTCGGCTGCCTGCGCGTGGAATTCAAAACGGATTCGCTGAACCAGCGGTCGCGGGAAGCGATTCTTCGTCTGGGAGCCAAAGAGGAAGGAACGCTCCGCAACCACATGCTGACCTGGAGCGGCCGCATCCGGCACACCGTCTACTACAGCATCATCGATTCCGAATGGCCGGAAGTGAAGATGCGTTTGGAACAGCGTCTTGCGCGTGGCGCCGAAAAAGTTCAGTAGGCTTTGTTCTGCGCAGACGCTTCCTGGGCCGTTTGCTGAGGTGCCTGGGTATTCGCCGAGTTTCAGGCGCTTTCCAGCCAGTCATGGAAGACCTGTGCGCTCTGGTCGCCGGGCCGCACGATGAAGCGGAGCTTTTGGCCCGCATTCGACTCTTTGAACTTTTCAACGGGGTTCGTGTAGATCGACTGAATCTCGGACTCGGCCATCGCCTCACCTTGAGCGTTTTGGGCATTGAGAATCCAGCACGGCCGCGGCGCGAGCAAGCCTGCCAAGTCAGGAATGTCGAAGTGCTTCAGGATTCCGTAAAGGAACCATGAAAATCCCAGGGAGTACGTTGGGCTCTCAACCACCGACCGGTAGGTGGCGAGCGGCCGGTCGAGCAGCATGGAGTGCAGGCGATTGTCGAGGGCGCCGGAAAGCAGAACCGCCAATGCCGCGCCTTTTTCTCCCAGTCCCAGGATGCGTTTGGAGTCCACGTCCCGCCGGGATTGGAGGTAATCAATTGAGCGAAGCAGGTCCCAGACTCTCTGGCCCAGCGCCGGCTGGCCGAGGGTGAAGCAGGCCCAGGCGTAACCGTCGTGCAGGTGTTCGCCGTGGTAAAAAGCCGGCCCGGCAGCGGGATAGTGAGGGAGGGTGGTGCCGAGTCCGCGCAGGTCGACGGCGCAGACCGCAAAACCCTTTTCAACGAGATTACCGATCGCGGACATTTCATTCATCACCGCGTTGCGGTTCTTTTCGGAAACGTAAATGACGGTGGGAAACGGCGCACTGCCTTTGGCCGGCCTGAGAAACCAGCCGGGGACGCGAACCCGCGGTTCGGAATGCAGGACGAATTCATCAACCACAATGCCCTTTCTCCAGGTGTTGGAGGAAATGATCCGCGGGTTGAGTGGAGTTCGCCGGGCGGGCAGGGCTAGCAGCTTCTTGATTATTTGCCGAGCGCGCTCGCGCGAGGTTTCGGCCCCGCCCCGGTGATCGGCCGGCGCGGCCTTCCGGAGTTGCTCCTCGTTCAGTTGAATGACGGAACGTCCCCCCAGCGAGGTGAGAACCTGTCCGGTGCTTGTGCAGTCCAAGGTGCCGGGGGCCGAAGAATCGTACTCGGCTTCTTCGGTGCCCCATTGTTCGCTGCCCAGCCAGCGATTGAACCATCCATAGGCTTCGCGGCGATTAAAGAAGTCATAATCGTGCGGCAAAGGAGAGCCGAACAGTTTTACCTTGTTCCCGGCGCCCAGCAGGCTGTAGGCAGCCCGGACTTCGCGGTAGACCTCCTGCGTTCCCTTGACGTAGGTGGGTGAGTACGTGAAGCCGGAATCGGTCCGCGAATACAGGATGAGCAGAGGCTTGGGGGCAAACGCCAGCAGCAGATCTCCCCGGTCGATGCCTTCGGGAAGACTGCCCACGATGTTCTGTTCGGCGTCGGCTGTTCCGCCCGGAGGCGCGTAGGATGGGCCGGCGAGATTCTCATAATTTCCGTCGGACGCCGCGGCGACTTTGATCCGCGGCTCGAGCGCCGCCAGGTACAGGGTCATCGTCCCGCCGCCTGATTGTCCCGTGCAGCCGATCCGTTCCGGGTCGACTTCCGGCCGCGAGAGAAGATAATCGACGGCCCGAATGCCATCCCACACGCGGTACTGCTCAAATTGTGACCCGAACAGCAGCATCGGCTTGCCGGCCAGGGAGTGCTCTGCTGTGGACCCGTAAAGGCCTTTGCCTGTGCGCGGGTCGAGATATTGCCGCCGCTCGCCCTGGCCGAAAGGATCGAAGGCGAGCGCTACGTAACCTTTTCTTGCAAGCGTCTGGCAGACGTACTGGTAGTAATAGAATGACTTTCCGTTTTCGGCATGGCCAAGCGGCACAATGATTCCAGGATAAGGCGGCCTGTGCCGCTGGGGGATATAGAGATTGGCCGTGACGTAGACTTGCGGGAGGCTTTGGAAGATAACTTTCTCGATTCGATAATCGCCACGGTCGATGGTGCCAACGACTTGGGGGTTGAGAGGCGTTTTCTCGAATGGGCCGCCGATCAGCTTCCAAACCGTTGTGCGGATTTTCATAATGCGGGCTCGAACGTCGGCTTCGGTCTGCATGGCCCGCAAATCCGCCAGGCGCCGGGCGCGAGCCTCGTTCATGCGCGCGGTAAGATCTCGCGGCCAGTCGTTCCAAAAGTCGCGTTCATCCTGGTGATTTGGTGAAGTCGTTTCACGGGCGCGCGGCCCAGTTGCCGCGGACGCATCGCGGCCTGTAAGGGACAACGCAACGCCGAGGAGATTGGCCTGGATAAACTTGCGACGCGAGGGCATTGACGACCTCCGATCAGGGTGGCAGGGTTGATCTGGATTGCTGACAAATCACCGGGCTAGGGGCCGCAAATTCCTCTTGCCGCGACCCGAATCCTAAAGTCCTTTTTCCGCCATTTCGAAGGCTTTCAGCATGGCCCGGGCTTTGTTCATGGATTCCTGGTATTCGAGAGCGGGAACCGAATCCGCCACAATGCCGGCGCCGGCCTGAAGGTAGGCTTTGGAGTCCTTAATAAGGACCGTGCGGATGACGATGCAGGAGTTCAAATTGCCGGAAAAATCCGCATAGAGGACCGCGCCGCCGTAAAGGCCGCGCCGGGTCGGTTCAAGTTCATCAATGATCTCCATGGCGCGAACCTTTGGCGCGCCCGTCAGGGTTCCCGCCGGGAAGCAGGCTGCCAGCGCCGAGTAGCTATCGGCATCGGGCCGCAGTTGCCCCTTGATCAAAGAAACCAGGTGCATCACGTGCGAGTAGCGCTCGACAAACATGACGCGCTCGGGACGGACCGAGGAGAACTCCGATACTCGGCCGACATCGTTGCGGCCCAGATCGACCAGCATGATGTGTTCGGCACGCTCCTTGGGGTCCCGAAGCAGGTCAGTTTCAAAGCGCTTGTCTTCCTCTTCGGTTTGGCCTCGCGGGCGGGTTCCGGCGATGGGGCGGTATTCCACTTCACGACCCGTTACCTTGACCAGCATTTCCGGCGAGGATCCGAGCACGGTGGCCTTGCCGAGCTGCAGGTAGTACATGTAGGGCGAGGGGTTCACCACGCGCAGCGCACGGTACACCTGGAAGGGCGGAACGCGGACGGGAACCGTGAGACGCTGGGATAAGACCACCTGGAAGACGTCGCCGGCGCGAATGTATTCCTTGCCGCGCTCGACCATTTCCTCATAGTGTTTTTTCGGCATGTTGGAGCGGATCTGAAGCTTGCCCTTCGGAGCAGAAACTCGGGCCAGCTGCAGCGGCCGTGCAAGTTTTCGTTCCAGCCGGTCGAGTTCGCGCACTCCCGCATCGTACTTTGCGCGCAGGCTGCCCGGGTCCTCTTCGGTTAGCACATTCGAGATCAGGAAGAGGCGGTGCCGAACGTGATCGAAAGCGACCAGGTTGCGAAAATACATGAAAGTGGCGTCGTCGATGTCAACGTCAGGTTCCACCCGGGGGGGCAGCCGCTCAAGCTGGCGCACACCTTCGTAAGAAAGGTATCCGACGGCTCCGGCGGTAAAAGGCGGCAGACCCGGCAGCGTGACCGAATGGTATTGGGATCCCAGCCGCCTTAAGAACTCAAAAATATTGCCGGTTTCCTGGATTTTCTTCCGCCCCCGGACCAGCGTGATGCGATCGCCTCGGCAGGAAACCACCTGGAAAGGGTCAACGCCGAAAAAGGTATAGCGGCCGACCCGCTCTCCACCCTCGACGCTTTCCAGCAGGAAACAGTGTTGCGAAGGCCCTTTGCCCTTTGCGGACGGTCCCTTGGCCGCCTGCGGAACAAGCCGGAGGAAGGCGGAAACCGGGCTGAGGAGATCCGCGACGACGGTTCTGTAAAGGGGGACGACGGTACCCTGATGCGCCAGGCGCCGGAATTCTGCAAAGCTGGGAGCGGTTTCTGCCATGGTGAACACTCAAGGAGATGCACGCCTCTTTTTTGTAACAGCACGGCGCCCTCTCAGGAATTCGTTTTTGGGTTGCAGGCTCTATGATTCTGCGGATTGCTTGTTGCCACCGGGGTTCGCTGATGGTGGCTGCGACCGTTCATCAAGCACTTCGCGAATGAGAGCTTTTAACTGTTCACGATCCTGCTCAGAGCGAATCGTAAAGGGTTTGCTCGCTTCTCCAAAGTAGAGGCTTCGGTGCGGGAAAGGAATTTCGATGCCCAGTTCATCGAATTTCTTCTTGATGCGGCGGTTCATTTCCCGTCCCACCACCCACTGCTGGATCGGCAGGGTCTTGAATCGGGCCTTGATAATGACGGCGGAATCACCGAACGAATCGACGCCCAGGACTTCCAACGGCGCCAGAACGAGGGAATGGTACTTCTCCTCTTTCATGAAGTCGTCCGCAATCTGTTTGAGAACTTCAATGACGTGGTCAGTGTCTTCCTTATAGGCGACGCCGATATTGAAAAGGTAATAAGAATACTCGTGCGTCATGTTGGCAAGGCTTGTAATGTTGCCGTTCGGAAAAACGTGGATGGTCCCGTCCAGGCTGCGGAGCACGATGGTCCTCAGATTAATTTGTTCTACCAGCCCGCCTGTTCCGTTGATGATGGCCACGTCGTTGACATGGATTTGGTTTTCGAGCAGCAAGAAGAGTCCGGAAACAAGATCCCGAACCAGGTTTTGAGCCCCAAAGCCCACCGCCAGGCCGACCACTCCGGCGCCGGCCAGGATCGGGCCCACATCGAAACCCGCTTCCTTGAGGGCCATGATGACGGCGACAATCCAGATGACCACGACCACCGTCTTGCGGAAAAGGCCGCTCAGGGTTGCTGCACGCTTTTCCAGCTCAAGGTCCGCCCGGCCATGCCGCTTCATGCTATCGACAATTTGCTCGCGGACTTTGGGGATAGACTTATTGAAAATCTTGGCGGCGATAAAGGCGCCCAGCAGAATTGCAAGGATGCGGATAAGGTGGTCTACCAGCCCGGCCAGGCTGGATACCGAAAAAGTACTGGGTATTGAAATCAATAACATCTTAATTAAAGTCCATCACAAGAGTTTGTGGATTGCGCCCCGTTCTTCCGGTCCGGGATGAGCTTCCAGTATCCAACAACTTAAGGCCTTCGCCCGGCGGATGTCAAACGGGCCTTCAATGTTCTCGACGCCGAAGCGCTTTCCGGTTGTTTCTCCGAGGAGAACAAGACCGCTTGGCCCTGTTGTGAAGAATGTCTCGGCCTCGGGCCGCTTTACCCCGCTGTGGAATGGTTAATGGTTTGTCGAACGGCCTGCTCCATCAGCGCGCGGGGCGCCGATTCTCCCGTCCAGATCTCAAATTGCCGCGCGCCTTGCGCCACCAGCATTTCGATTCCGGAAATCGTGACCAGCCCCCGATGGCGTGCATCGGAAAGAAAGCGGGTTTCAAGCGGGTAATAGACCATGTCAAAGACTACGCGAGTGCGTAGGCGGGCGAGGTCAATCGGCGAGGAGTCCGTGTGAGGAGGCATTCCCACCGGTGTGGCGTTGATGACGGTATCTACGTCCAGGTTGTCGGCGCTATCCCATGCAATGGCTTGGGCGCCCACGCAGCGCGCCAGCCTGCGCGCCACGGTTTCACGCCGGGCCGCGATGAGAATCTGAGCGTTCTGGGCCCGCAGTGCATAGGCCGCCGCCCTCGCCGCCCCGCCTGCTCCAAGAATCAAGACCCGGCTGCCGTCAACCCTCATACGCTTGCTCAGGACTTCGATAACGGCTGCCGAATCGGTGTTCCAGCCCATCCATTTGCCGCGCCGGATGGCCACCGTGTTGCACGCCCCGATTTCCGCCGCCAGAGGGTCCACCCACGAGAGTTGGCGCATGATGGCTCTTTTGAATGGCATGGTGACGCTGAATCCCGAAAATTTCAGGGAGCGCGCGAATTTGAGAAAATCGCTCAATCGCTCTGTTTCACACGGCAGATACAACGCCTGGACATGCTTGGCCTGGAAAGCGATGTTCTGCATCACCGGGGAGAGTGACATGGAAGCCTTGGTCCCGACGACGCCAAACAATTGCGTGCGTTGTTTCAGTTGTTCAACGTGATAAACGCTCCGCATGACTTCGGCGGGGAGTTGACCTCCCGCTACCTCCGTATGGTTTCCTACCGAGGCGTACGTGAACGGGCAGCCCCAGCGGAATGCCAGCACGCGGGAAGAGATGCCGGAGCCTCCCATCGCGTGCGCCACCAGCACCGGGTGGCGGCGCCGGTGCGATTTGAGTAACTTCTGAATCTTGAGATTATCCTGAAGGGAGCGGGCATAAGTGGCGATTTTGACGGCATCCGCAGGCAAACGGACCAGCTTGCGGTAAATGGCTCCCAGCGCCGGAGTTTTGTCATAGTTGTGATAGGAAACAATGACCTTGGAAGCGGCCAGGGGCTCGGTCCAGGAATTGTGCAACGCGGAGACCGATTCAATTTCAAGGTCCACCCACTGGCACCCGGCCCGGCTGGCCGCGGCCAGAATGTCGATCTGCTCTTGGGCGGAGCCCGCAAAGCGGCCGCCTGCTGCTTGCCGCCGGCACGTGGCGATGGTCTGCGGGTAATGTAAGCTAGCCAGCATTTGATGGAGCCGGGATTCGATCTGGCGAAGGTCGCTGAGATAATCCAAACGAAGTTCAAACCCGAATGGAGGGGAAGTGCCCAGGGAAGATATGTACGTCTCGACCGCGTCCAGACGCGTCGCCGGCAGACTCACAAAGATGTGGGGGAACCCGGATTTTGCCAAATGTTTTTCCGCTGCAGCTAGCCTATAAGTATGGCAACTCCCTTATTATAAAGCATTTGCAATAATCCAGGCAAGAATATTCTGAAACGCTTCCCGTGGGCTCGCTTTCGGCCCGCGTCAAATGGGAAGTATCTTGCAACCTCAAAGAAGCAACAGAAGAGTTGCGGGCTTGTCTGGATGTTCTCCAACTTTATGAAAATGAATGGGTTATTGAATGCTGCCGGAAGGAGTTTTCGGCCCTCGCTTCTTAGATGTTGTAAGATTTTGTCATGAGGTTGGCGGTGAAACGGGTTGTTGTTCCTGTTAAAGTTCTATTGTGCTTTTTTACCTTCAGCGCTGGAATTTTTCGCAAGTCCTTCATAAAATACTGATGAAGTGAGACAGGCGGCCTTTCAAGATGGCGGACATGATTAAGCGTGAATATCCTCAACATCCAATCGTTGGCGTGGGCGGCGTGGTCATTGAAGGCGATCATGTCTTGTTGATCCGGCGCGGCAAGGAACCGCTCAAAGGCGAGTGGTCGATTCCCGGGGGAATGCTCGAGTTAGGTGAAAGCCTGACGGAAGGCGTAAGGCGCGAGGTTCGTGAAGAGACCGGATTGGAAGTGAAGCCTCTCGAAACCGTCTGTGCCTTTGACCGGATTCAGAAAAATGGATCGCGCGTCCAATATCACTACGTCATTGTTGATTATGTTTGCCGCCGGACCGGAGGCCGTTTAAAAGCGGGAAGCGACGTGCTCGACGCCCGCTGGGTTACCCGCCGGGACTTGCCGCTTTACCACATCACGCCCAAAGCCGCTTCAGTGATCCGAGACGCTTTCAAATCTGCCGGGAAACGCCAACGAGCGCAGCCCCCACGGCAAAATTCCAGGCAAGATCCCTAAGGCTGTCGCCCGCGCGATTTTGGTTTGAACGCCTGAAAATAAAAAACCCCCGGCCTTGCCAAAAAGACAAGGCCAGGGGCCGGATACTGACTTAGGATTAGCTTCCCTGATTTCGACGGGAATTGGCGCCGCCTAGCGCCTTTCCACTCATCCTCTCATCGCTAGCGAGAGGTCCTTCCAAACGAGCACCAGCGAGCGCCTAAGCCTCAGCACCCTCGCTACAGTTACAATCGATTTGCATGGATCACCTCCTTCCTAGCGTGACTCTGATACTAAGAGCGGTTGGCAGTCGAGTCAAGCGTAAATCCGTCCTTTCAGTGCGCCATCTCACCGAACGCCGGCGCGCTTCCGGAAGCGCCATCTCAGGGCCACAAGATCCAGGAACATGCTTGTCGAATCCTGCAAGAAATGAACCTTGGTGGCCGGGTCGTGATTCCACCGTACGGGTACTTCCACAATTTTTCCACCCAGCCGTTTGATCAGGAAAAGAACCTCGGGGTCAAACCCAAAGCGTTCGGTCCGCTGTAATTCAAAAGCTCTCCTGGTGGTAGCCCGGCGAAAGAGTTTGAATCCGCACTGCGTATCGTGAATGGGGAGGCCGGTGAACAGGCGCACAAAAAAATTGAAACACCGCCCGGCAAACTCGCGAGGCCAGGGCTGGTGAACGCCGATTAATTTTCGGTCCAGCGCCCGCGAGCCCGCCGCCGCATCCGCGCCAGAGGATTCGAGCGCCCGTAGCAGCTTGCCGGCTTCTTCAATGGGAGCGGAAAGGTCGGCGTCCGTGAACAGGATGAAATCGCCGCGCGCTTCCAGCACTCCGCGGCGCACGCTGAATCCCTTGCCGCGGTTGATTTCGTTTTGCAGAATGCGGGTCATGGGTCGGCGGGCTTGAAATTGGCGAAACAAATCTACGGTGGCGTCGCTTGACCCGTCATCGACCAGGATCAGTTCTGTTGTGAAGGCTTGAGCGGAGACGTATTTTTCCACTTCATCAAGCGCCTTTCCAATTCTCCCGGCTTCGTTGAACGCGGGAATTACGATGCTCAGGTATGGCTCACTCATCGCGCCAGACTATAGCGTGGTCGCCGCCAGAAATGCAACGGCATTCCGCGCTCGAGGTGCAAGTGAAAGAAAATTCTTTGCCGGCAGGCAGCGGTGGGGGTGATTCTTCCTGCCACAGGACGCTTCGTCCCTCTAGGCCGTGGCGGCTGCTCTTTGGCCCAAGACGGTCTGCAGCACTTCAGCAACTTCCTGGCGGATTCGATGGGTCTGGTCAAGCACCGCGCCCATACCCCAGAATCCGTGAATGAGTCCCTCGTAATTCCTTGCAATAACCGGTACGCCTGCTTCCAGGAGCCGCCGGGCATAATCCTGCCCCTCGTCGCGCAGAGGATCGTACTGGGCCGTCAGAACCATGGCGGGGGGCAATCCAGCCAGGCTTTCCGCTCGGATTGGCGATGCGTATGGGTTGGCGCCGTTAGATTCGTTCTCTAAATACTGCTTCCATAGATACCGGCACGCCTCTCGTGTCAGGAGGTAGCCGGTTGCGTTTTCCTTGTAGGATGGCCTATCAAAGCTGAAGTCTATTACCGGATAAATCAGCAGTTGATAGGCTAACTCCGGGCCACATCGATCGCGTGCCACCAGGCTTACCGCTGCCGCAAGATTGCCGCCCGCGCTGTCGCCGCCGACGGCAATCTCGCCGGGGTTGATGTTGAGGCTGCGGGCGTTTCCTGCAACCCATTTCAGTGCTGCGTAGCAATCCTCGACGGCGGCCGGAAACTTGTTTTCCGGCGCCAGGCGGTAGTTGACTGAGATGACCACACAGGGGACTGCATTGGCGAGGAAGCTGCATGCGCTCTGTAAAGTGGATAAATCCCCCACCAGCCAGCCGCCGCCATGGAAGTACACCAGAGCGGGGAACGGGCCTTTGCCTTGCGGGGTATAAATTCGAAGCGGAAGATTTCCGCCCGGACCGGGGATACTGCGCTGCTCGTCGCGGGCCACGGTTTCGGGCGCATTATCGAACCTCGCATGCCTGAGGCGAAACAACCTGCGGGCTTCTTCCGGAGGTACCTGATGTGTCGAGGGCACATTTTCTGCTGCGGTCTGCTCGATGAACTCTTGTACTTGAGGGTCCAGCGCCATAATTTCCTTTCTGCCTGCTTCTCCCTGAATTCTTCGGCAACGAAGGAATTCTATACCGGCGGCTGGCTCATGTGCTCAGGCTGATCAAAATTTCATTCCGCTGATTCCGGCCAGCCCTGTTTGCCAATCAAAGGAACAAATTGACAAGGGTCCAGATCCTGAGCGGTAATTCTGTCTCCCTTTTTCACGAACAATACGAGGGTTTGCTGGTGAAGGGTTCCCACCGGGATCACCAGGCGTCCGCCGTCCGCGAGCTGCTGCAGGAGCGCGGGAGCGACCTTCGGAGCCGCCGCCGTTACCAGAATCGCAGCATACGGCGCTGCGGCGGGGTAACCTTCGCTGCCGTCTGCTGCAATGACCTGAATGCCCGTATAGCCCAGACGCGCCAGACGCTCCCGTGCGCTCGAAGCAAGCGGCGCGCTACGCTCCAGGGTGATCACTTCAGCGCCGAGATACGCCAGGACCGCCGCCTGATAACCCGAGCCTGTTCCGATTTCCAGCACCTTGTCGCCCGGTTCAATTTGGGCGGCTTCGGTCATGGCCGCCACGATGTAGGGCTGGGAGATGGTTTGTCCTTCCCCGATGGCGGCGGGGCGGTCGTCGTACGCCGCGCACCGGCAAGCGGCCGGAACAAACTCGTGCCGCGGCACTTCAAACATCGCCTGGAGAACTCTATCATCGCGGATTCCCCGGCGACGCAGTTGCCGGTCGATCATCTGGCGCCGTTCGGATTCAAAAAGGGCTCCGGCCCTCGTCGGTTGTTGAGACATGTTGGGCGTAACGGTTCTCGACTACTTTCTATCATCGCGCCTTCGGAAGTTCGCGTCGAGCGCTATTTTGATGGCCCCCGAGCCGCCTGGGCAGGGACGCCGGCGCCCGTCAGGTGGGCTTGAGCGTGCTATAATAGCCTCTAAGTTCAGGCACGTTTCGGCCGAACCCAGCGGCTGAAGTTTGACTTCTTCCCGCGCATCGTTCATCCTCAATTTCATCCCCGGTCTCAGGACTTAAGTGGTGCTATGAAAAAGATTCAAATCTACGACACAACGCTACGGGACGGTTCGCAAGGCGAGAACATCTCCTTTTCGCTGGACGACAAGCTCAATATCGTCAAGAAACTGGACGGACTGGGAGTGGATTACATTGAGGGAGGCTGGCCCGGTTCCAACAGCAAGGATCTGGAGCTTTTCCGCCATGCGCGTGATCTGAAGCTGAAACATGCCAGGCTGGCGGCCTTCGGCAGTACGCGCCACCCGCGGCACTCTGCCGACCAGGATCCCAATCTCAAGGCGTTGGTCGAGGCCCAGACGCAGGTGGTGACCATTTTTGGAAAGTCCTGGGACCTGCACGTGAAGCTGGCGCTTGGCATTTCACTCAAAGAGAACCTCAACGTCATTCGGGAGTCGGTGGCCTTCCTCAAATCCCGGGGGAAGGAAGTGATTTACGACGCCGAGCATTTCTTTGACGGTTTCAAGGCGGATTCGGCTTATGCCCTGGAGACGTTGAAGGCCGCGGAAGAGGCGGGAGCGGACATGTTGGTGCTGTGTGACACCAACGGCGGCACGCTTACGTCCGACCTCCGCGAAAGATATCGGGCGGCGGCCGACTGCGTCAAGACGCCGTTGGGCATTCACACTCATAATGATGCCGAAATGGGAGTTGCGAATGCCATCGCCGCCATCCAGGAAGGCGCCGTGCATGTGCAGGGAACGATCAACGGCTACGGCGAGCGCTGCGGCAACGCCAACCTCTGTTCCATCATTCCCAATATCGAACTGAAGCTGGGAATGCACGCGATCGGCAAGGAAAACCTCAAGCACCTTGCGGAGGTTTCCTACTACATCAGCGAGCTCGCCAACCTGCCGCCTCGCCAGGACCTTCCCTACGTGGGGAAGAGCGCCTTTGCTCACAAAGGCGGCATCCACGTGAGCGCGGTGATGAAGTCGGCTGCCGCCTACGAGCATATCGACCCCGCCGTGGTCGGCAACGAGCGGCGCGTGCTGGTCTCGGAACTCTCCGGCAAGAGCAACGTGCTCTACAAAGCCGCCGAACGCGGATTGAAGATTGACAAATCCTCGCCTGCCGCCAAGCGGGTGGTCGAAAAGCTCAAGCAGATGGAATACTCCGGCTATCAGTTTGAGGGAGCCGAAGCGTCTTTTGAGATTCTGTTCAACAAGCTGGTGCACGGCACGAAGGATCTTTTTGAGCTGGATGGCTTTCGCGTTATTACCGACAAGAAGGGTGCAAACTCGTCGGTGTCTGAAGCCGTGATCAAATTGCGCGTGGAGGGCCGGGAAGAGCACACCGCCGCTGAAGGTGTGGGGCCGGTCAGCGCGCTGGATCGCGCCTTGCGGAAATCGCTCACCACTTTTTTCCCCTGCATCGGCGAGCTTCGCCTGACCGATTACAAGGTGCGCGTGCTGAACCCGGAGAGCGCCACCGACGCCAAGGTCCGCGTGCTGATCGAGTCGAGCGACGGCAATGAAAGCTGGAACACGGTGGGCGTTTCTGAAAACCTGATCGAAGCAAGCTGGCAGGCGCTGGTCGATAGCATCGCTTACAAGCTCAAGAAAGAATACGGCGACAAGCGCAAGTCAGGCAAAGCCGCCTCCAAAAAATAACCTCCTTCCCGGTGCCAGG
The DNA here is from genome assembly GCA_964459065.1 of uncultured Acidobacteriota bacterium. Classification (GTDB taxonomy): domain Bacteria; phylum Acidobacteriota; class Terriglobia; order UBA7540; family UBA7540; genus JAMCXS01. Next base: position 27,587 of record CAYWMN010000004.1, read on the forward strand.
AAAGGCGGCTGCGCAGCCTGGCCGCCTTGGGGCACGTCAATAAATTCCCAACGCTGCGGCTGGCACGCCATGCCGATTGGTTTCGGCTTCGGTTTCCATTCGAAAGCTTAAAATCGTGACCGGCGCTTGCCGCAAGAGCCGTTGTGTCCTACAATCTCGCAACATACGTCTGATCAGGGGGAGGTCTGGGAGCATGACCAGCAAAAAGTTCGTTTTTGTTTGGGCTTTTTTTCTACTGATAGGAAGCGGCGTCGCATTCGCGGCGGGAAACTGGCCGACGTTTGGGCACGATGCGCAGCGCTCCGGTTATGCGTTCAATGAGACAACGCTCAACGCGCAGAACGTTTCGCATCTGAGCCTGCTCTGGAAGGTGAAGGTCAAAAACGAGCCGAAATCGTTGACCGCCCTTACGGCTCCCGTGGCGGCCGAAGGCATCCGAACACCCCAGGGCACGCGGAACGTGGTTTACGTGGCGGGTAGTTCGAATAACATCACTGCGATCGATGCTGCGACGGGAAAAATTATTTGGAGCCGTCAGATTGGAGTCCGGATTCGTCCCACGCATCCCGGGATGTGGCTGTGCCCGAATAATCTGAATGCCACCCCGACGATCGACACGCGCCGCGGGCTTCTCGATGTGATTTCCCTGGATGGTTCCTTCTATGGGTTGGATTTGGGTACGGGCAAAACAAAAGTCGGTCCCGTTGCGTTTGTTCCCCCGTTTACGAAAGATTGGAGCCTGAATCTCTGGCATGGCATCCTTTACACCTCCACTTCGCAGGGTTGTGGCGGAACTCCATCAGGCATTTATTCGATGGACATTCGCAACCCGATGCATCCGGTAATTCGCGATTTGATTGTGGAACACGGTTACGGAGCCGGGATTTTTGGCCGCGGCGGAGTGACGATTGGTGAAAATGGCCGCCTCTATGCCGCCACCGGCGATGGTCCGTTCGATCCTGCCCATGGTGACTATGGGAGCGCGGTGATCGAGGTTGCCCCTCGACCCCTGAAAGTTCTCGGCTACTACTCGCCGTTGAACTATCAGCAGGTGAACAAATACGATTTGGATCTGGGTTCCTCGAGCCCGGTCTGGTTTGCCTACCGCAATTTTAACCTTGTGGCTGGCGGTGGAAAGGAAGGGGTTCTTTTCCTGCTCAATGCCCGTTCGCTGGGAGAAAAGGACCACAAGACTCCACTCTATGATCATCGCCTCTCAAACGACAAACTGCAGTATGAACAGGCCGGCATTTGGGGCGGCCTTTCGGAGTGGATGGATACAAAAGGTCAAGCCTGGGTTTACGTTCCTGTTTGGGGGCAACCTTCCAAGAAGGCTCCAACGTTTCCGATCAGCAACGGACCTCATTCGCACGGAAGCATCATGGCGTTTCGCGTGGTTATCAATCCCGCAACGAAGCAGCCAACCCTAAAGCCTGCTTGGGTTTCGCGGGACCTCGATGTTCCCGAGCCCGTTGCGATCGCAGGCGGCGTGGTCTTCGCGCTGTCAACTGGGGAAAACACGCAGCAGAACGCAGGGTCGACGCTGATTATGGGCCACCACAAAATGCTGACCGACAAACAGCGGAGCGATAATACGCATCGCGCTGTTCTTTATGCTTTTGACGCCCAAACCGGCAAGATGCTGTACCAGAGCGGCAATGACATTGAGACCTGGACCCACTTTACCGGGCTTGCCATCGCTGGGGGCCATGTCTACGCTGTGGATCATAATTCGAACCTCTACTGTTTCGGACTGGCCGGGAATTAGGCGGATCCCTTCACCAAAGGCAAGGAACCAAGATTTATGTCCGCATGGCTGACTCTGTTGCACGAATCTTAAGGATTTCAATACAATGATGCTTGCTTAGTAATCTTGATGGCAGCCGGGGGCTCACTTTTTGTTCATCGGCTCCATGGCGGGAGATAAACCATGCGGGTTGTTCGATACTGGGACCCTGGCGATCGGAAGCGAGTGCTGGGGGTTGTGGAAGGAAATGACGTTGCGGCGCTTTCGGGTTTATTCCCGGACGGTGACGCTTCGTTTGAGTCATTGCTGGCCCGGGCGGCAGAAGATGGGACCAGCGCGCTCAATCTGCTTCGGCAGACGGACTTGTCGGGTGCGGCTCGGATTCCTTATGCCTCATTGGATGTTGCGCCCGATCCTGCCCGCGCTCACCTGCTGCAACCGGTTATTGCAGATGAAATCTGGGGGGCGGGTGTGACCTATGAGCGCAGCCGCACCGCCCGCGAAGCAGAGTCTTCGGTGGGCGATGTTTACCAGCGCGTTTATGACGCTGCCCGCCCGGAACTTTTTTTTAAGGCAACGCCTTCACGATGTGTCGGGCCCAATCAACCGGTTGGTTTGCGCGGCGACAGCCGGTGGATGGTGCCGGAACCCGAACTGACTCTGGTTCTTAACCGCCGGCTCGAAATCGTAGGTTACACCATGGGGAACGACATGAGTTCCCGCGATATCGAGGGTGAAAACCCTCTTTACCTTCCTCAGGGCAAGGTCTTTACCAATTGTTGCAGCGTGGGCCCTGCGATCCTGCTGACCGAACCCGGCGACGAGCCGGTGTTTTCCATCGGGTGCCGCGTGGAAAGAGCCGGCCGGGAGATTTTCCGCGGCGAGACCAGTACCGCAGCAATGCACCGGAGCTTCAAAGAACTTGCGAAGTACCTTGGCCGGTTCAACACCATGCCCGAGATAAGCCTTCTGCTGACGGGAGCCGGCGTTGTTCCTCCCGACGACTTTGGATTGCAGGCAGGGGATGTTATCGAGGTTAGTTCTCCGGAAATCGGCTCGCTCCGCAACCGTGCAAGGCTGCTGGAGGAATCGTCCAGCGGCCGGCACACGGCTTGACTTTTGGCAAGGCCGGGACTATAGCTAAAGTTAGCTGGCAGAGACCGGCGCAGCCTGGAAAGTCGAAGTCGATAAGCTATGAAGAGGCCAATTGCCATCGGCGCCTTAGCGGGCCTATTGGGGCTGGTTATTGCATTGCCTGTGGCCGCACAGCGTGGGGCCGGTGGTATTCCGAACTTTACCGGTTCGCCGGGTTTCATGACGCGAATGCCCGGGCAGGGGGCTTTCAGACCCGGTGGCAGAGGGCGCTTCGTGCGGCCGCGATTCGGGCACCGGGGACGCTTCTACGGCCGTTCGGCTTATGTCGGTTATGCCAGTCTCCCGTACTACTACCCTCTTGACTACTACGAACGTTCCTCCGCAACGGAATCGCTTCCGGCAACAGCCCCTGCTCCCCCCGTCGTGATTGTTAGAACAACGGAGCCAACAGCCGAGGCGCCGCCTCCTCGCGCTGAACCTCTGATGCTCGAGTTGCGCGGAAATCACTGGGTGCGGATCACCGACTCCGGTGAGTCGGAGGTTGGGGGTGGAAGCGTCGGGAAGGATTCCAGCCGGAATCCGAGGCCGCGGTCAGCCTTGGCGGACCGGGAGATACCGGTTCGCAAGGTTCCGGCAGCGGTCCTGGTTTTTCGAGACGGGCATCAGGAATTGACCCAGAAATACACCATCATCGGCCCCGATATTTACACGAGTGCGGACTATTGGGTGGGCGGCTCATGGACCAAGAAGATTCCCCTTGCCGAACTCGATGTTCCCGCAACGCTGCGGCTGAACCGGGAGCGGGGCGTAAGGTTTAATCTCCCCTCTGCTCCGAACGAAGTGGTTGTCCGGCCCTAATGCCTCAATCCTCTTGTTGAAGAGATGAAAGTCGCCGTAGCGGGTGAGGGGGAAGTCTCTAAAGTGGGTTGCGCACCTTTGTATCGGGCTCCCGGCGTTCGGCGTTCTCGCTTGCGTTGTTAGAGCCGAAAGTAAGCCATTCTGTCTGGACCTTGTCCCAGCCTTGAATCAGCAGGCCCTGGGTTTCAAAAAAGCTACGAATCCGCTGGCGGCTCCAGCCGACAATTTCTTCCAGGATGGGCACCAGCACGCTCAGAGCGTCGTCGCTCAACACAGTACGCTTGGCGATTTGAGCGATCTTGCGGGATTCAGAAACGGCAATGGTGAAACCCTCCCGCTGGTTAACGTGCAGCATCACGTGAACGTCCGAGCTTCCGTCACCGACGTAAATGACCCGGTCCACGCCGATTTCTAATTGCGCTTGCAGGTCATCCACGGTCGCTACTTTTCCATAACCGGCCGTGACGCGCACAACGCCGACAACGTGATCGGAGTCATCGTAAAGCAATTGGGTTCCGTGAATGTGATCCGGTGCGATAATTCCTTCGAGAGCGGACGCTACAACCTCCTGGGGGGCAGCCGAAATCACATGAAAATCAAAAGCGTATCCCTCAATGGCCCCTTTTAAGAGATTCGCCAACTGCTGAATGTTTCTCTTCAGCCGGATTTCTTTTCCGGCTTGCCTCAGATGCTCTCTCCGCACCCGCCCTTTCAGGTCCGGGTCGTGAAGCAAAAGATAGGCAAGTTCTCCCCCTTGCTGTACAAGGTTCTGCACGGCCAGGATGGCTGTTTTCCGCTCAAACTCAACTCCGGGAATCCCCACGAGCTCACTCAACACATATCCCGAGTCATGGAAACTAAGAGTCTGGTCGAAATCGGATGCGACAAGATAACGTTTTAGGACCTGACTTGCAGGTTGCATCCACTTCCTCCTCTCTCCTTATCCTTAGGTGGTTAGGGCCAAGTGCCAGCAGGCGACATCCTTGGCGTTAAGTGATTTTTTATCACAGGGTTGAGTCATTGGGTATTTGCAGGGCGCTTGCACCCAAACGGGTATCTCGAGACTTTACCGCGTATGTCGCGCTCCCGGGATGGCATGAGGTTCCACAACCTGATGATGACAAATAAGCGGTCGTTTGTCCAATCCATAAAATTGATGTCGAGGATTAGTTGGCCACGCCTTTTTCGAGCGCTCGATGGCTGGCTGCTGCTCGATGCGTGATGCTCGTCTGGTTTGTTAGGCTGCGGCCGACGTAATTTCAGCTTGTGCCGAATTGTGACCTCGGTGAATATAGACGGGACGCAATTTGCCAAAGTAAGAATGATTCACCCACCGAGTATCGTCCGATAAATGTGGGGCTTGCGGGGTTGAAAAATGCAACGAGGATTCATGGTACAAATTTGCCTGCTGATTTTTGCTTTTGGCGCCGGGCTCTCAAATCTTCCAGCGCAGGCAAACAATGGGAAAAGACCGGCAGACGCAGCGAATGAAGTGACCGTTCAATGGCCTGCGGGTCCGGCGCGCGATTCCGTGCCGGCGTGGGCGCGTCCGGGCCTGATCCGCTTCGCTCGATGGGATGGCGGCCGTCTTGAGAGCGTGAAGGGCATTCTCTCCGGCTGGCCTAACTTTTGGCCTCCCAATCCCGATGTCATTTACACCACCAGCAATTGGTATGACCCGCGCACGATCCAACTGCTGCATCAGGCGGGCATCAACATGATCTGGGTGACCTTCAGCAACGGGTTTTCCAATCAAACCGAGAAGCTGAATCAGGAGCAACTAGCCCGTTACATCGCCGAGTGTCACCGCCAGGGTATTCATGTGATGGCGTATGAGTCGATCACGAATATGTTCTGGCAGGACATGGACCGGCATGTTCCCGAATCGCGCAACTGGCGCAGAATCGGCAGCAATGGCAAGCCGGTCCCTTACTCCGCCGCGGCGTACAAGAAACTCGGGTACGTCAGCCGATATCTGGCCAACCTGCAGAATCTCGAATGGCAGGCTTATCTGCGCAAGCGTGTGGACCTGGCGATCAATGCCGGAGCGGACGGGATCAGCTACGACAACAACATCGTTCCCCAACTCGCGGAACTGGTGAATGCTTATCACATGCTTTACCAGTACGGCGCGCGCCGCAAGAAGAATTTCCTGTTGATGGGGAACTTCCACCAGAACGCCTATGTTTTGAACCGCCTGACGAATTGCATGACCACCGAGGATGGCACAGAACCCGGACTCTACGACGCCGCGCGCCTTCGCAAGCCATCGGATAAAAATTACTTTTTGCCGGTTGGTGGGAAATATGTGGTGGACAATGTGGGGCTGTTCCGGTTGCTCCACACATTATCGCAAGGCTGGAAGCCCAACTTCGTTGAAGACGGGCATCGGGAATACGGGTCGCGCCTGACACATTCGATGTCGCCCCGGCGGCAGGAACTGGCGCTGGCCGAGGCCATGAGCTTTGGAGTTTCGGAAGAGTTGTTTGTCGAAGACGCCTTTGCCACCCAGTTGTGGAACCACGATCCGCAGGCGATGGCGGTTTGGAAGGGCATTGGGAAATACAACCGCTTTTTCCAGGACCATGCGCAGTATTATGCGGGCGCGGAATCTGTGGCTCCGGTCGCGGTGGTCCTGGATGATTCGAGCCGCGGTGTTTCTGTGCTGGACGGGTTGGCGGCCCGCAATGTTCTTTTCAACGTTCTCTACGCGAGGGATCTTTCGCCGCGCGTGCTGACCCGCTATTCGGCCGTGGCCGTCCTAACGGCTGACCGTGTGAGCGACAAATCGCTTGCCGCCATGGAAGAGTATGTTCGCCGCGGAGGCAAACTGTTGGTTGCCGGCAAAGCGGCCAGTCTTGACGGGCGGGGCCGGCCCAGAGGGCGGCCGGCGTTTTTCGGCCGCGACATTGGGAAAGGCAAGAGCGACTACTTCAATCAAATTCCGCCGGTCGACAAGCTGGCGGATATTCTGCGGGCAGCGGCGGTCACCAGGCTGCCCGCTCTCGAATCTTCGCCGGGAGTTATCTATAACGTTGCCCGGCAGCCCGGGAGCAGACGCCTGATTGTCCACTTGTTAAACTACCGCCCTGCCGCGGTCCAAAAGATCCGAATCATTTTGCACGGAAAGTATCGAAGCGCGACCCTGCTGTCTCCGGACATGCCCCGGGCGCAATCACTCTCCGTTGCCGGTTCTTCCCGCCGTTCCGGGGAGGTGGTGACAATTCCGAGCTTGAAGACCTATGCCATACTGGTTTTAAGTTCGTAGCTGGCGCGGGCCGAAAGCCGGCGTCAAAGGCGGAAGATTCATCCACAGACGGAATCCAGACAAAGGAAGGTGAAACGAAATGGAAGATAACGCGAACAAGAGAGAACTGAATTCTTCTGCCGCGGCCGGGGAGGCTGTGGGGGCTCCCGCCATAGCAGGAGCCGCCGACAAGTCGGGCTCCAGGCGTCCGGTGATCGGGACGGGCGAACACACCTATGAGGTCTTTCATGATTGGGGAGAGTTGCCCGCGAACATCCGCTATGGGAATACCCACGGCGTGAGGGTTGACCGCAAC
>CAYWMN010000005.1:0-17198 GCA_964459065.1 uncultured Acidobacteriota bacterium
CTTCCCACTTCTGACGCTTGTCGTACAAGCTCTTGATGCCGCCCGCGCCAAACGTAAGGCTGAAGAAGTCGTTTTCGGCCTTCCTGCCGCTGAGCGGCTTGCCGGCCGTCCCAAAAGATGCGCCCGGTTCCAGATAGAACGTCCGGTAACCCACCGAAGGAACTTCCGGCGCGATAAACGCAAACTTGCCCGGGTGCGCACTCCCGGCTGGCGTTACTTTTTCAAACGGAACTTCACGTCCGGCGTCGTCATGAATCGTCATTCCCCGCCAGCCCTGGGGCGGCGCAAATTCAAACTCCACCAGGTCCGTGCGCGGCCAGGATAAGGGATTGAAAACGACGACCGGAATCTCCCGGCTCGAACGGGTCTTGATATTGCCGGCGAGCTTCGCGCCCGCTTCGCCCAGCAGCTTGTCCGCCAGGCGCCTGGACCTGGCGTAAGACGCCACGTAGACGCTGTCGGTAACAACTCCGCGATTCCCGCCCCAGCCGTGATCGGGCCAGCAGTTGGCTTTCCACGCCTCCGTCAACGGGGTTTCAGGATAACCGCCAAACCCGGCGCTTTCTCCCATGCCGGCAAGCAGGCGCTCGGTAGCGAGCAGTTCATTGTGCGCCTGGCGGCCCATCAACAGCCCTTCGCGGTGGCCCGGCTCGTCGTAATACGCCCAGCTAAAGGGCCAATCGCCCCGGAGCGTGGGGATGTCGGCCGGGTGCCCGGTGAATTCGTCCAGAAAGCTTTCCGGCTGCACAAACTCCATTCGCGGCGGATGGATCTGGTCCTGCGGCTGCGCGGCAAAATGCTCGTTCCATTGGTCCGCGAACCGCTTCATGGCCGCGTTTTGCCGGCGGGCATAGGGCGCGAGAGCCGGCTGCGGCGGAAGGTAGTCGCTGGTGTAGTCATAGATAAACCTGGGCGGCAAATCGTGCGACGCATAATAGGGAGCGCGTTCCCGCGCGTAGTGAAGCCATCCCTGGTCGCCTTTCGGGTCCAACAGCTTCATGGGGCTGGCGTAGTGATTAGCGTAGGTCAGAACGATGGAGCCGTCGGGCGCTTCCCAGTTGTAAAACCCGTAAGGCATGCGGCCCTGGATGATGTATTCGATGCCGGCGCGCTTCAGAATTTGAGGCATCTGCAAGGTCATCGACGGAGGATCGGTCTTCACATAGAAGCGCGTATCGACTCCGGGAAAGGTTTCCTTCAGCCAGCGCCGCCCAAAATAAAACTGCCGCACCAGCTTTTCCGGCCCCACGTGAACTTCCTGGCACTGCACAAAACTCGCGCCCCACGCAAACCGCTTCTCGCGCATGCAACGCGCCATCTCTTCGCGCTTGTCCGGGTGGCGCGCCAGAAACTCCATCAGGTAGGCGGTGCTCTCCATGGAGTAGCGGAATTCCGGATACTCGGCCAGCAGCTTCAGGGCGGGCAGGATAATTTCCGCAGAACGGTAGTCCGCCGTTTTCTTCTGGGTGTTCAGCCAGCCAAGATCGTTGTGGCAAGTGCAGTTCAAAGCAAACACGCCGCGGTCAAAAAACGAATGGTAGGGCGGAACGCGCAGCGTCCGCGGCCGGCCGATTCGGGTCTTGCCCGCACGGACCGCAAAGGTCATCGCCGCTTCAGCAAACGGCGCGGGGATCCAGATGTCCTGGTGAGAAACCGACCGGGCGGGAACCGGCTCCAGAGCAATCTCCATCGGCGCGCCATCCTGATCGGAAACCGCGAGCCGCGCTCCGCGAATTGGGCCGCCCGGATTAACCAGGTGCAAAGTCGCCGACTGAACGCACCTTCCCTTGCGCACGTCGTACATGGAATAAACGTCGATCTCAAAGCCTGGATCGTGCCGGTGCGGGTAAACGCGAACCTTGGCAAGCCCCGTCTCCTCGCCGCCGGGCTTTGCCCAAACCTCCTCGACCGTAATGCGAACGAATTGGGTTCGCACCGTTTGGGGAAAGGAGATCACTTGAAAATCGAGAGATTGAGGAAGTTCCCGGCTGACCGATTGTCCTCCTGAAACCGAGCATCGCACCCGCCGGGGCGCCTGCAGCAGCTTGAGGCGCGAGTAGGTCATCATGTAAGGGTCTTGCCCGACAATGTTGTAAGGAAGCGTATGCGGCAGAATCCACACTTCGCTGACGGGGCGAACTTCCGGGAAGGTGATTTCAAGCCACGCCCCGTTGGCTTGATGCAGGGCCTCCCAGCCATTGTGAAGGTTGCCGCCGAAGACGTTCGAAGGATGGTAGCCCCAGGGCGGGTCGCCAACGTAGGATGAAGCCGTGGCCGTCGCTTTGTACCGCGGGTTGGCCCAGTTGGGATTCTCAGGCCCGGGATCTTCCGCCGCGAGAAGCCGCCTGGCCGCGCCAGGCACGGGAATCCCCTGCGCGATCGCCGAAGCAAGAATAAATTGCCCACCGTCCCTTATGAATCGACGACGATCCATTCCTCTCCTCCTGGACATTCGAGGTTTGCTGTGTTCAGCAATGCGCAGCTACACGTTACGTCGATTTGCCTCAGGCCAAAGTTGCGACGCTTTCCGGAGTGGCGCATTGCTTTCCCTGATCGAGCCACCGGCGCGCCACCTTGCGGATGGACTCAAGATCCCGGCTCATTCCCGCCAGCGTGTAATACACGTGCCGTTCGGTCCACCTGTTGAGTTTCATATCGCGGATCTCAACCGGGTAGTCCTGTGCGGGATTCTTCACGGGCTTGTCCACGATGTAGTGCGAAAAGGGTCCGAAACTGTAGGGATAAGGCGAGCCTGCCTTATAGTTATGAGTTTGAGAGTTCAACCACCCAACCGGCCAGTGGTCCCAGCGCGCCGAGCCCCAGCCCCAGCCTCCCGTGTCGGTGAAGGAGTGGTCCACAACCTGGCTTTTTTCAGGCGGAAACCCGCTGGCCCCTCCCAAAACCACAAATAAGTACCCCGCTTTGAAAGGCATCACCAGGGCGAAGCCCGGCGAATGTGAGATTTCAAGCAGCCGTTCGGCGTTACCCCGGCGGCGAGCCTTGCCCGCATCGTCCCAGTAGACGTCATACTGCAAGTTCGAGTAGGCGGCGATCACCGATCCCACGTGGTAATCGCCGTGCCGGGAATCCTGGGGAAACAGATCTTTCCACGTGGTTCCGCTTGGCGCCAGCGCAAAGAAATCCAGCGGCTGCCAACTGTAACCATAGGGGCTATGCGGCCTTAAGGTTTCATAGGTCAGGCGGCGCCAAACGTAGCCGTTATGCAATGCCACGTAGTCTTCGGTCCCTCGCAAAGCAGGATGGGAGTCATCCCGCTTGTTGACGCAACAGTAGTTCCAGCGAACCCACACCCGCTGCGGACCGCTCTGGATGATATCCACCGAGCTATTGTGTTCCTTCCGGCCGTTCTGGTTGAACAGTTCTCCCCAGCCGCCGTTACCTTCAAAAAACTGGTTGCAGAGCCCCACGCCGTTCGGCAGCTCCATCCAGGGACAGTAGCTGGCCTCATGGCTGAACACAAACCGCTGCGGCCTGTCTTTCCAGATGACGATGATGGCTTTCCTTGGATTCAGGTCCGCGTGGGGCGGACTTGGTTCAAGCGATCCACGATAACGCCCCGGGGCATAATCGCTCACCTCGAACGCCGAGACGCCTGGGGTGGTGCGCTGGTCCAACTCGGCCACCGTAATAGGAGCAGGCTTTACATAGAGCGGGTCTGGAGCAGCATCTTGCGAGGAAATCCGGCCGCCGGCCGCGCCAGCCACCGGATCAGAAGAACCCGCAGCTTTCAGCTTTCCCAGACCTCCCCATAACAAGCTTGAGCCCGCTACGGCTCTCTGCACAAAGTTCCGCCGCGTGATTGACATTTTCGCTGCCTCTCCGTTTGGAATGATCTTAGCAGGCCGGCGTCCGCTTGCTGTCCCACGGACCCGCAAAGGACCGCTAAACTCTCGTCGGCACTCAACGCGACGAATGCCTGGCCGCACCTGTTCCGGCAGGCGCAATCTCGATCACCTTGATTTGTCTTGGAGCCAGCAATTCGCTTCGTTGTAACCGTCCCGTGACCGTCCCGACGAACCGGCTGCCTTCCGGCGTGATTTGCCTCAGTTCCAATCGCCTTCCGCTGAGCCCATATTTCGCCGGATCAATGTGGTATTTGAATTCAACCGGCTGATCGATGTAGTTCGCCAGGAACACGGCCAGGCGGCCATCTTCACTTTGCCACAACCGCGCTTGGGCCACCGGAACCGTACCCTTGTGAACGTTTTTCCCAGAACCAAATCCTTCCACGGTAAAGGTCGCTACGGGGTTTTCAGGTTTAACAGGACGCAGCAGACGGCCGTAGACGAGGTATCGCTTGGTCGAGACCCGGTAGCGCCCGCACTGGCGGAGGTATTGAACCTTTGCAGCATACTGCGGCTTAAACAGATCCGGGCTCATCCATCCATTTTGCCGGCCGTCGATGAACGCCTGGCCCTGGGCATAACAGAAGTAACGGTTGCTCTTTGTGAAGTCGCAGGGGCTTCCCAGGAAGATCGTATAGCCGGAATAAACCACTTCCATCATCGGAATTTCCCGGTCGCTCGGCTGCGCCCAGGTCAGATAGCCGTCCAGGAGGTCCATGAAAACTTCATCGGTGCCCTCGGACGTAATCACCGGACGCCGCCCTTCCAGCTCCGACATATTCCGCACCTTGGTCAGCAACTCGCGGTTTCCGTCCACCCAGTAGCGGCCACCGCCCAGGGGATGCCCGTGGTTTTTGTTAAAGCAGAGCTCATGATCCATGGCGGAAATTTGATCGATATAAACGCCGTTAACGCCGTATTTCTCCACCAGCCTCTGCACAAGGGAAGAGATTGCGTTCTGCCAGTATTCCTGCGTAGGACACATGGAGAGCAGACGTCCTGAATTCTCGCCGTAATAGTGCATTCGAAATCCGCCGGCCTGGTCCACGATGGCATGGGGCGCAAACTTGTCGAAGTCCGGGATATTCAAATCAGCACTGGTGCCGTTGATGTAGGGCATCACCAGCACTCCGTGGCTGACAAGGTCCTTGACGCGTTCAGCAAATTCAGGCTTGGGCGGAAGAAAGTGCGGGTACAGATTGTCAAACTTCATGTGGTGCCAGCTGTACCAATGGAGGCCAATCGGCACGCCGAGCGTTTTCTGGGCGCGCAACAACGGCGCATCCATTTGCTGCGCCGAGCCTTTGGCTCCCTCCCATTCCCAATCACCTAAAATCCACACTCCGACGTTTTTCAGGATTGCGGGAAAATCAGCTCGATCAGAAAGCTTCGCCGCCCGCGCCCATTTTTGCTTTAACGCCCAGCGCCGATAGTGCAGCGCCGCTTGGAGCCAAGTGCCCTGGTATACGCCGAGCTCCACAGCATAGTAGCCGGGATAATCGGAACCGGCCACGCCCATGCCCTCGGGATACTGGACAATGGCAAGTTGCTTGCTGCCCGAGTCTGCCACAAACTCTTTGACGTACCCGCTTGAATCCCGGGTACCCAGGTAAACGGAATTACGGTTGCGGCTGAGCGCCATGAACTGCATCGGCCAGCCGCCCGAAGGGTACCGGGCCTTGATTTTGCCGCTCCAGTGGTGGAACAGTTGCCCTCCACTGGCAAAAACCGGGCGCGCAAGGTCGTACTGGCCGGCTTCAGGAAACCCTGTCACGAAAGGAAACTTGACGGACCACAGTCCCCAGTAGTCGCTCTTGTTGTCGACAAAGATCCGCCACTTCGCAATACCCGAATCGGGCGGCAGGTCCACCGTCACCCGCACGGTTACAATGTGATTTTCCTTCCACCAACGCAGGCCGTCCCATTCCATCACCAGGCGCTCGACGCCCCCGGGAAGCTCTTCAAGCGCCGCGTAATTGCAGGGCGCATCGTTATTGTTGAGTTTCTTGATGAGCACCCCCCGGCCAAAGGCGATTTCCCAAAGCAGGTGCTTCCCCTGAACAGGCTGAAGGTGGTTTATTCCACTGTGGAGATCGACCATGGCGGCAAGCCCCATCCCCTTGGGCTCAAATTCAAACCGCACATGGCGGTTGGCAAGGGTAATTCCTCTCGAGGGGTCCAATTGACGGGCGGCCCGCAGGCCGGACGCGCAGACGACAACCATGATGCAGGCCAGAAACAGCTTTCGCATGAGTCCCTCCGTTGCAGGCATTCGAGATGCTACGAATGAGGATACCTTGCCAGGTCTGGCACGGACCAGCCGGGAACTGGCTGGCAAGGCCCGAGCCACTCGCCAATCACCGCGGCCGACGGGATCGACAACTTTCTAAACGCTCTTCCCGGCTGCCAGATCATTTTGAGGGTGCAAACACGTATTTTCGCCCTTCGGGAAGAGGCTTGAATTCTTCCCATCCGGCGCGTGGAGAGGACAGTTTCACCTCGCCCAGGCTTTTGCCATTGGGGGCATAAGCCATCAGGACCCCTCCCGAGGACGCACGGAAATCAATGCGTTTGTTGCCATCTAGATCAATCAGCTCCAGCACCCCTCCGGGCTTGTGTCGCAGGACGACTCCGCCCTTTGCGCCCAGGCCACCGCGTTCGGTCCACTGGCCACGCCCGTCAAGATACTCATAACCCGATGCAGCAACGTAATCGATCCGGTGATGGTTCTCCAGAGCGGACACCTCATAAAAGTGATTGGACGGATTGAACGCCAGCCAGCCGGAAACAGGCAGCGTGACCGGCTTGCCCGCCGCATCGTTAACCGTCCACGTTCCGCGGGTGGAGCGATTGACATACACTTCGGTTCCATTCTTGTAGACCACGTGCAGCCGCGATTCGGCGTTGACGCCGTTGGCGATTGCCTGGCTCACGTTATACCACTTGCCATTCCGATCTGCATACTGGATGAGCTTGGGCGGGTTGAAGGCATATTGCTGCTGCAACTGTTGCATCATGTAATAGGACCGGGTCATGGCCTCCACGACAAGAGGTTCGGAGGGATTGTTCGACTTGACCAGCCAGCCCATGTTGCCGTAAGCAATCGTGGTGGCAAGGAACAGGTCAACGTACTGGCTCCTTTTGGGAGACTCGGTCCAGTGCTTGTCGATGCGGCTCAGGTAGTAATGGGTATCTCCCATTCCATAATCGCATTCGAGCGGATGGATCTTCCGAAGCCGGAAGGAAACGTCCAGCGGCGCCGTCAGCAGATTCACATCCGTGTACACCCATCCGTAATTGCCCGAGTCCAGGCCCGCATAGAGCCAGGCGTAGGTTCCTTCGGACTGGGTTGGACCGTAGACCCTCTGGTCGTTTCGAAGAAGTTGCCCATAGGCGTAAAAGGTTGCGGCAAAAGTGCCTGCCCCCGGGACCCGGGCGTCATAGTCGCAGTAATGCCACGGGGCTACGGCCGTATGCACGTCGGTGTAGGACATTTTCACGCCGAACTTTTTCTTGATCCGTTTGGCGTAATATTGGTCGAACTCCACGGCCTTCGAGGGTTTGAGAGCGTAGTTGCGGGGCCAGGCGCGCCGCCACTCGCCGTCGGGTTCCCGTTGCACAAAGTCCGGACTCCAGTTCGTATTGAGCGTGCAGAAGTCGGTATAGTTTGTGTAGACTCCCTGCAGCCATCCCATGGCATTCTGAGCCTGGATGTACCACTTCAACATCGCGTCGCCGCCCTTTTGAGGAGCGGCATGGAGCTTCTCGGTGTTACAGTCGCCCTCGTCCCGCCAGGTGACCTCGTGACTGTGCTGCATGATCTTGTTGAGTCCATAAGAGCGGATTCGCTCAGAGCGTTCATGATCTTTTTTCCAGGACTCCGGTCCTGTCACCGTCCAGACGTACTGGTCCCCATACTGCCGGAGGGAGGGCGGATTGGCGATGGTGGGGAGAGTCTCCGCATAATGGGGTGAGGTGGTGATGAATATCCTTTCGTACAGGTTATTTCGCAAACCATCGGTTTTGGGCAGGTACCGCATCCCGCCATTGATTTCGGCGCTGTCTTTCGTAACCGGCGGGTCTTTGGTGTAGTAAGGCTCGGAAGCGTTGCTGCGATACCAGTCAAACCAGACGGAAGTAAAGGTCGGCTTTGAGGGCGGGCCGGAAACGAGGACCCGCGGGTTGGTGCCGCCGTAAGTGAGGTAAGGCACCGTGATCAAGCGCGGATGAGTGACGCCCGAAACTTCTCCAAAACTCAATTCCGTTGCGTCCCCTCCATCGCACCACACGTCGAGCACCAGCGATTTTTGCCACAGGCGCAGCGCATAGTCCACAAGGTGCGATCCAAAACGAAACTTTGCATGCACCACGTCGCCGGTCAGTTTTGCTTCGACCAGTTCTCCCTTGGAAACCTGATCCTCGGGAGTGCCGGTGAACCGAACGCCTCCTCCTTTCAGGGGATGGAACACGGGGCCGCCGTCCACGCGAGCTGCAATTTCACTCAAAGTCCCCCGCGCGGGCTTGTAGTCATAAACCACCGTGGCGTCTTTGCCCACGTAGCGAAATTCAAACTCATTCCTGCTCGTCTCACGGGCAGACACCTTGAAACTCTTCTCGAAATTTGCCGGGAGAATCGTTTGCTCGCGTGTCGGAAACGGCAATGTTCCCGCCCCGGTGTTCAGGCCCACGATCTCATCCCGGTAAGGAACCAGATTCCGTTTCGGCTCAGGCCTCAATTTGAGTGGATGAAGATTTTCGGTATAGAACGCCAGGGAGTCACAGAAAAAATAGCGGAGCGCCGGGTTCGTGATCCGGGAAATTTCGATGCCCGAAAAACTTGCCGGCATGACCATCTGGGAGAGGACGCTGGCGGGAATTTTCCGATGAATAAGCCACCATTGCTTCCACCGGATGTCCGTCAGGCCGACTTTGAATTCCTTCCCGCGTGCATCGCGGACCAGGATGGACACCTCGACCGGGGGAGTTGTCGGATCTGGGACCCAGCTCCAGCGGTCCCCGTAACCCCAGAGATCAATGGAATCAAATTTCCCTGGAATGGGAATCGGCTTGGGAGGCCTGGCGATGACATGGCTTTGGCGACGGGTGCCCGCGTAAAGGAACTTGCAGACGTGTTCACCCCACATCTGCTGTTCGCGGCTGCGGCTTAGTTGTCCCCGCGCTCCATCGAACAGTTCGAGCTTCCAGCCTTCCATGTTTTCAAAGCCCACCAGCGTGTGGGGGTTTTGTCTTCTCTGTACCCACGTCATCTCGTAGGGCTGTTGGCCAACCTGCTGCCATGGCTGAATCTTATTAATAGCAGGAATGACTTTTTGGGGGACTTTCTGTTGCCCTCCGAGGGAACTCAGAGGTAAGCCCAGTCCCAGCATCAAAAGCAGGATGAACACTCTCTCCTTCATGGCGGCATCTCCCCGGGTCGATTCTCCATGACGGCGGCGACGGCCGCTCGCGAAGACTTTTCGCAGTTGGCCAATCAGGTCGCGCTCTGTCGGGCAGGCCAAGGATACCACGAATGCGGTTGCCGTCAGTTCCTTCTCTCGGATTCCCGCCCGTCCTGTTGAGCCGCTTGGCTTCCCGGAGAATCCGCTGCCAGTTGGCTTGAAAACGAGCGTCTATTTTCCGGCCGCAGACTGGAGCGCCATTCGGTCATAAAAGATCAGAAATGGGTCCTGTGGGAAACGAGAAAAAGGCCCCCTGAAGATCGAAAGGAATGCCCTGTTGAGACCCGGAATCCCTATCGAGGCCGAGTGGAAGGGCAGCCGCCCGTCCTTTGGAATGGCGGCAGAAGGAGAGTTCGAATCGCCGAGCGGGGAGCCCTCAGAGGAAGATGACTTGCTTGGCGTCCTGGATCATATTGATGAATGTTCCCACGCCAACAAAGTCCATGCCCGGGTAGGCGATCATCTCTTCCTGCTTCAGGCCCATGACGCCCATGGACATTTCACAGACGTGGATGCGGACACCCAGGTCAGCCGCGTCTTTCATCAACTCCTCAAGCGATTTCACCCCGCGCTGCTTCATCACGCTGCGAATCATCTTGGGACCCACGCCCGCCATCTGCATTTTGGAGAGCGGCAGAGCGCGGGAACCGCGCGGCAGCATGCGGCCAAACATGCGGTCGAGAAAGCCCTTGCGCGGAGCTTTCCGCGGATCGCGCAGCGCCGCCGTGGCCCAGAAGGTGAAGAACATGTCCACTTCCATGTCATAGGCGGTGGCGCCGAGCGCGATGATGAAGGCGGCCATGGTCGTATCAAGGTTGCCGCTCATGACGCCCAGGGCAAGCCGATTGGCGCTCGAGGATTTTTCGAGCGTCTCGACCCGCGCGACAAGATCCTGGAATTGTTGCTGCATCGTATCGATATCTATCATCAGAACTCCTTGGAACCCACGATCGTCATAAAACGCGTCTCCATCAATAGTTGACGACAGCACTGGCGTCGAGCAGCATTTGCGTGATGGCCGCGGCGGAGATGGGCTTGGCCTGTTCGATCAAATCTGTCTTTTCGTCGTAGTCGCGGCCTTTGACGCACGGCGTGCAGACATACACCTGGCCGCCCATCTCAAGAAAATTCGCCAGTAATTCGTCCATCGGCGTCAATCCGTGGAACTTCACGTGCTTGTCCGCGCCTTTCTGCGCCAGGTTGACGGCCGGGCCGATCAGCACGAGTCTGGCTTCAACCTCCATCGCCAGCGCCCCCACAGCGTGCGTGAGCGCGATCAGGACCATCTCGGGATTATCCGTCCCCTTGCTCAGGACATAAACAATGTTTTCGTTTTTCGTTTCAGTCATGATCCCCTCGGTTCATTTTATAGATCTCTCATTGCCGGCAAACCAACTACAACCCCATTGAGAGCAAGCATCAAAACGCCCGCAACGTCCTCATCCCTCTATATTTGGGCACCTACCTGCCCAACTGCAGATGTCTGCCGGCTTGACAATTCCATCGCTTCTTTCTTGACAGCTTCCACATAAATGGTAAGCGGCCGGTAGAGCAAGTGCGCCCATTTGCCAAACGGCACCTCGATAGCCAGCATCGGAACTGCAATTGCCATGTGAACCGTATACATCACATAAGTCGCCATCGGCAGATCACTCACCCGCAGCACGTGGAGTCCAATCCCCGTCACCGCTGTGAGAAAGAGCAAGATTGGAAACATCCAGTCCGAGAAGTGGCTGAATTGGAACATTTCCCCGTGCTTGCCGATGCGGTCGATCAACATCCACACCGTCGCGCCCACCAGCACTGCCGTTGCGTAATAACCTATAAAGCTCGTCCAGTGAATGGTCGTGTTATCCACCTGGAACCATGGAAGGAAAACGACGATCAGGACGAACATGGTCACATACCCGGTAACCAGCAGCAGGTGGCGAATCCAATTTTTAGTTGCCTGACTATCCTTGCACTCGTGCCACCGTTTCTGTGTCACCGCATGAATGATCAGATGGGGCAAGCGCGTAAGGTACAAATGCGCCGGAATCTTTTGGCCCTTCGTCAGGTGATAAAACAAGCGTGCCGCGTTCGTCAGCAGAAAGAAACTGAGAACAACAACCAGAATCTTGTCGCCCCTATCTACCACGCTAACCGGTGCAAACTTGCCCAGCATCACGGTGGACATCGGTGCCGCACCCGAACGGCTGAGCAAACCGAAGCCGAAGTTCTGCGGCAAGGTGAAAAGAGCCACGATGACTGCCGAAACCAACGCCAGGATACCCAACTCCCAGTACGCCGAACGGTACATCAAGCTGGACAGGCCGGTCCAGTCATACGCGGAGGTCAAGTACCTCCGCAGCGACATCATAGTCTCGGCAGGGTTGGCCTTTCGCGGGCAGGTCTTGGAGCATTCACCACAATAGAAACAGAGCCACGGCTCAGGCGATTGGAGCAGCTTTCCTTTCAAGCCCAATTGCGAGTAGCGAATCAATTTCCGCGGAAACGGTGTGCTGCCTTCCGAGAGCGGACAAACCGCCGTGCAATTGCCACAGTTGAAGCACTCGGTCAAGCTGCCGGCGCCGAAACGCTTCAGGGCATGTTGAAAATCAGGATCGACCGTTTGAGCCTTGAGTGTTGCACCCATTTTTGCACCTATTTCCCGCTCTGTTCGATGAACTCGTATTTCACGTAATCACCTTCGGGGCCAGCCTCCTGCACCGTACCGTATTTCCGCATGGCGGTGACGTGCCAAAGCACCTGGTCAGCCGCCAGGCCGGTTTGCCGGGCCAGTTCCGGCACCGTGCCGGCTCCTTTTTGCAAAGCTTCGGTGATCTGTTTGCGGTCGTGGCGAAAATCGGCCACATATTTTTTCAGGGTCCCGGAAGGATCGCTGTGCTGCTCCCGGAATAGCTTCAACGCCTGGCGATGTGCTTCCGTAAGTTTTGTGGGCATCATTTCTCTCCCTTACAAGCTCAGCCCGCCACCGGCACCGCATCGACCAGACCATCCACCATGGCGTCGAACTGGTCCAGCGTCCAGCCCTTCAGGTCGAGCGCGCGGGTCGGGCAGACGGCCACACACGCTCCGCAGCCAAAACACAGGCCGGGATTCACGCGCGCCTTCGCCACGGACTCGCCGTTAACCTGTACGGTTTCCTTGAAGAGCGCACCGGTGTAGGCGCACTCCGCCAAACAACGCTCACACCCGTTGCACTTTGCGGCATCCACTTCGGCCACGAAAGGATCCAGCTGCACGTCGTCGCGCGAAAGGGTAATGGCGGCTTTCACGGCCGCCGCGCCTGCCGCGGAGAGCGTTTCCTCAATGTTCATGGGCGCCTGGGACGTTCCGGCCAGCAGCACGCCGTTGACCGCCGTCTCCACGGGCCGCAATTTCGGATGGACCTCCTGCAGAAAACGGTCGGCGCCCACCGGCAGCTTCAGCAGATCGATCAATTCCGGGATGCCGTGCGGCACCAGACCCACGCCCAGCACCAGCAGGTCAAGCGGCACCTCAATTTCTTCACCGAAGGTCAGGTAGTCTTTCACGCGCACTTTCAGCGCCGAACCCTTTTCTCCCGGCTCGACCACCGGCGGTTCATCACCGTGGTAACGCAGGAACGCCACTCCGGCCGCCGAACTCTTCGTGTAGTAGTCTTCCTGACTGCCGTAAGTCCGAATATCCTGGTAGAAATCGAAGACATTCACATCGGGGAAGCGCTTCTTGAGCGTGAGCGCCTGCTGAAGGATGGCCGTGCAGCAGTAGCGCGAACAGTAATCGTTGATCTGCCCGTCGGCCTGCGGCGCGTTCACTCCTTCAACCTGCCGGCTGCCAACACAGTGCAGAAAACCCACGTTCCTCACCCGTTTGCCGTTCCAGGTGAAGCTGCCATCCGGCAAGTTGGCGAGCTGCCGCAGGAAGTCGGCCAGGGAAACGACCGCCGGCTGCTCGGCAAAACCGTATTCGCCCTTGGCCGGCGCGTAGGGGTCCGCCCCTGTGGCCATGATAATCGTGCCGACCGAGGCATGAATCTCCGTGACACTGGCTGGGAGAACGGGGCCCGACCCATCGGCCGGCGCTGAAGCGCCTTCTTCCGGTCCAACGGTGATCTTCACATCAAAATTGCCAATGAAGCCGGAAACCGCCGCCACGCGCGCCCTCGTAAAAATACGAACCAGTGGTTGATCGGCAACCTGCTTGATGAGATTCCTCACCAACTGGGCGCCCTCGTCTTCATGCGGAAACGTCCGTGCCAGCAGGGCGACGCGGCCGCCCAGGCTTGGCGCCTGCTCCACCAGGATCACCGGCACCCCCTTGCCGGCCAGTTCGGCTGCCGCTTTCAGGCCGGCAATGCCGCCACCCACCACCAGCGCCTGGCGATGGTTATCCATGCGGATTCGATCGAGCGGCTCGGCATGATGCAGCTTGCCGACCGCCGCATTGATCATCCGAAAGGCCTTGGACGTTGCCCCGGCCGGATCATGTTTGTGCGCCCAACTCCCCTGCTCACGGATGTTGACGTGCTCGTAAAGAAAGGGATTGAGTCCGCCGCGCTGCACCGCGGTGCGAAAGGTCAATTCGTGAAGAGACGGCGAGCACGACGCAACGACAACGCGATTCAAGTTCTGCTTCTCAATGTCCTCAACGATGGTCGCCTGCCCGGGGTCCGAGCACATGAACGTTTCCACCTTGCAGGCGGCCACGTCGCCGATTTCTTTTACTTTCTCGGAAAGCGCGTTCGTATCAACAACGTCGCTGATGTTGCCGCCGCACCGGCAGATATAGACGCCAATGCGGGGTTTTTCTGGTTCTGGCTCCGGTTTGGAGCTTTGCTTGGGGTCACTCACTGGCGGCTCCTATGACTTGAAGTTCAAGGGCCGGGGCGCTGGCGCCGGCGCCGGCACGCTTCTGCGCGAGATAATGCGACGCTTCCATCGCCGCCGAGCCCGCCTCCATGATCGAATCCACAATGTCTTTTGGCCCCGCCGCCGTGCCGGCCACGAAGATTCCTTCACGGCCCGTCCAGGCAGGCCGCAGCGGATCCGGCCGCTGGATGAAGCCATCCCCTTCTTGGGCCGCGCCAAGTTTTTCAGGCATCACCAGTTGCGGGACAATTCCCTGCGCCAACACCACCAGGTCGTGCCGGTTTTCCATCACCCGGCCACCCTCTTCAATGGCTTCGACGCGCGCCATCAGGTCGCCATTCGCCTGCGGAGCAATCTTGGCCACCTTGCCTTTGACAAAGTTGATCCCCATGGCCTTCGCATTCTGGTAAAACTGTTCAAAATTCTTGCCAAAGGCGCGGATGTCCATGTAGTAAATCGTGATGTCGGCAAGGGGCAGCGCACCGGAAAGCAGCATGGCCTGCTTGATGGAATACATGCAGCAGACCCGTGAACAATAAGGAACGCCGATGCTCTGATCGCGCGATCCGGCGCAAAGCACAAAGGCCACGCTGTCGGGAATCTTGCCGTCCGAGGGCCGCAGCACGCGCCCATAGGGCCCATGCGGAGCAAGCAGACGCTCAAGTTGCAGCGGTGAAATAATGTCTTTGGAGCGGGAAGCGTTGTATTGCGGCTTCAGCGAAGTGGAATTCAGATGGAACCCGGTTGCCAGCACCACCGCGCCCGCTTCCACCGTCAGCGTTTCAGGTTGCTGATCGAGGCGAATGGCGTCGCTCGTGCACGCCCTGACACAGGCGCCGCAGCCGATGCAATATTCGGGATTGAGCACGGCATACTGGGGAACCGCATTGGCGAAGGGCACCGAGATTGCCCGCAGGGCTCCCATATCCTGCTCGAACGGGTCGGGATACTCCACCGGACAGACGTACTCGCACTGCCGGCAGCCGATGCAGGCGCTGGTGTCGACGTAACGCGCCATCTGCGTCAGGGTCAGACGCTGGTGGTCGCCGGCCGGCTCAATGGCGTCGACGGTGGTGTAAGTCCTCAGGGTAATGTTGGGGTGGTGGGCCGCGGCCGACATCTTCGGCGTGGTGATGCAGCTGGCGCAATCGAGCGTGGGAAAAACCTTGCTGAGCGCGATCATGCGGCCGCCGATGCTCGGCTGCTTTTCGACCACAAGCACCCGGTAGTCCTGATCCGCGAGGTCCAGCGCCGCCTGCAGTCCCGCAATGCCTCCGCCCACGACGACAGCGTCAAAACTGTTTTCCGTCTCGCGCATCCCTGCACCGTTGTCTGAACTCATGACGCACTCCTTGCCATCCGGGCGGGCTCGCCGGCCTGCAACTCCCGCACGGAAGCCTGCCAGATCCCGGCAGCGGCCGATCGGTCCACCGGTCCAAGCTCGCGCAGCTTATGGTCCATTTGCGTGACCTCTTTGAGAAACGCCTTGATGCACACCGTGCAGATGGCCGTCAGCCGCATCCGCTCGATTTCAAGGCCCCCGTGTTTCATCCTCTGCACCAGCCGGTCGATGCGCTTTGCAAGCTTGTCATAGGCGCCCTTATAGGGGCAGTCGGTGCCACAGGAGGCGATCAGGATGCCGTCGACGCCCCGGGCATAAGCGCGAGCGTAAAAATCTTCGGGAAACAGCACCGGTGACGGCACCCGAAAAATGCTCACATTCGAAGGGTATTCGAGGTGTGCTTTCCCCACCGCGTCGGCGCCGGGGTAGGCGCAGGCGAGAGTTGCCAACACTAAGATCTTTGGTTCAAATCCGGACTCCATCGCAGCCTCTCTTCCGCGGACTTATTTCTTGCGGACGATGAAATGGCGGTCGAAGCCATCCGCCTCGATCACGCCCAAATACTCGTGGCCGACCTTCTTGGCCCAGACAGCGATGTCGTTGCGGGATCCGGGATCGTTCGATAGGACTTCCACGATTTGGCTGACGCCGACGGTGCCGACAGCCTTCTTGGCTTCCAGCAGCGGCCCAGGACAGGCGCTGCCGCGGGCGTCAACGGTTTTGGCAGGATTCAGTGTTGCAAGGTCTACTCCCATGATTCTTACACTCCTTTGTTTGTTGGCCACCACAGACAATGTCATGCGTCGATGGTCACCACGTATCGTGGATCGGTCTCTCGCGCGGCTTCCCCGTGGCTCTTCATCTCGTCGAGGAGCACGGAGCGGATCAGCGAGCACGCCCGGATGATCCGCCGGTCTGCGAGTCTGTAGAAGACGGTCTGCGCCTGCTTGCGTGCCAGCACCAGGCCTCGTGAGCTCAAAATAGCCAGATGCTGGCTCACGTTCGACGGCGAGACTCCAATAATCTCGGCCAGCTCTCCCACTTTCCTCTCCTGCCTGCCGAGCAAGGCGAGAATTTTCAGGCGAGTGGGATTGGCAAGGGTACCGCAAAGCGATGCGTGCAGGTCGAAGATATCGAGGCCTTGTTTACGGCTTCCATTGGAAGGATACGTCCTCATACATGCGAAGTATAGAATATACGAATATACGAGTCAATAGTTATTTTAAGAGGGTGCGAAGATTTATTCCGCCCGGAGGTTTTTCCGAAGCCTCGCCGTCGAGCCTGAACCCGTTGCCGGCTCGATCACGGGTCCGGCCAATGCACTCGGGGGTCGAGCTTCAATGAAGCGGCGGGGATCCAGGCAGGATTCGTGAAGCCTGATCATTTGTCCGGGGGTTGAGGTAACCATTGAGACTCTTAACGCCAAAGCGGCTAACTTACCAGCCGCTGGCCCGAAGCTGCCTGCAACTTCACATTAGCGCTTGATAAGTTTGCCAACAGTGACCCCCATCACAAAATTGAAGCCTATTCGCGCAGGGTGGCGATTCCCTATCATTTGAGCTAAGGCCCAACCGCACGCGAGGGCTTAAAGCCCGGTTAGTCGGCAACTTGGAGCTTTTTGGCAGGCTCACTTTGATGATCAGTCGGCAAGCCGGCAGTGAGATCTGATATAGCCGCA
>CAYWMN010000005.1:17298-31946 GCA_964459065.1 uncultured Acidobacteriota bacterium
GGTCATGCATTACCTTCCCTGTTGCAGCATCCGGGGTCCTAAGAAGGGAAATATTAAGCACATGAAAACAAGCCAACCCCGTGTCAGTCCGCTCGAAAGCCTCCTGGAGGAGCGCATCGTCATCCTTGATGGGGCGATGGGCACCATGATCCAGACCCACAATCTGAGCGAGGCGGACTACCGCGGCGCGGAGTTTGCCGGCCATCCCCGGGACCTGCGGCAGAACAACGACGTGCTGAACCTGACGCAGCCCCACATCATCGAGAGTATTCACAGTCAATACCTCGAGGCGGGCGCCGACATCATTGAGACGAATACCTTCAACTCCAACGCGGTCTCGATGGCCGAGTATGGACTCCAGGATCGCGTTGCCGAGCTGAATGCCGCCGGCGCAAGGGCGGCAAAGCGCGCCGTGGAACAGTTCACGGCCGCGAAGCCGGAGCGCCGCTGCTTTGTGGCAGGCTCGATGGGCCCCACCAGCCGAACGGCTTCGGTCTCGCAGGACGTCGCCAACCCGGCAAGCCGCGGCACGAGCTTCGAACAATTACGGGGCGCCTACTACGAGCAGGCGCGCGCGCTGGTTGAAAACGGGGTCGACCTGTTGCTTCTCGAAACGGTTTTCGACACGCTCAACGCCAAGGCCGCGCTGTTCGCGATCGAGCAGTACTTTGAGGAATCGGGCCGCCGGGTTCCCCTGATGGTATCGGTCACGATTGTGGACCAGAGCGGCCGCACGCTTTCCGGGCAAACCATCGAAGCCTTCTGGATCTCGGTCTCGCACATTCCCATGCTCAGCGTCGGCATCAACTGTGCGCTGGGCGCCAAGCAGATGCGGCCCTATCTCGAGGAGCTTTCGCAGATCGCGTCCGTTTACATCAGTTGCTATCCGAATGCAGGCTTGCCGAACGCCTTCGGAGGCTTTGATGAAACACCGGAACGCATGGCGCAGGACCTGGGCGGGTTTGCCGCAAACGGCTGGGTAAACATCGTCGGGGGCTGCTGCGGCACAACGCCCGCTCATATCCGGGCCATTGCCGAAGCCGTGCGCACGGCCAAGCCTCACCGCCGCATGAAGCCCGATAGCATCACGCGGTTCAGCGGGCTTGAACCGCTCACTTTCCGGCGGGACATGAACTTCGTCAACGTCGGTGAGCGGACCAACGTTACCGGGTCCCCCAAGTTTGCCAAGCTCATCCTGAACGGCCAGGTTGAAGAAGCGCTGGCCGTGGCGCGGCAGCAGGTTGAAGCCGGCGCGCAGATTATCGACGTCAATATGGATGAAGGCATGCTCGATTCCGAGCAAGCCATGACCACCTTTCTGAACTACATCGCCTCCGAACCGGACATCGCGCGGGTGCCGATCATGGTCGACAGCTCCAAGTGGAGCGTGATCGAAGCGGGCCTGCGCACCATCCAGGGCAAAGGCGTGGTGAATTCCATCAGCCTCAAGGAAGGCGAGGAAGTCTTTAAGCAGCATGCGCGCCTGGTTCGGCGCTACGGCGCGGGCGTGATTGTGATGGCGTTCGACGAACGCGGCCAGGCTGATACCGCGGAGCGCAAGGTCGAAATCTCAAAGCGGGCTTACCGCATCCTGACCGAGGAGGTGGGCTTTCCTCCCGAAGACATTATCTTTGATCCCAACGTCCTGACCGTCGCCACCGGCATGGACGAACATGCCAACTACGCCGTGAATTTCATCGAGGCGGCGCGCCAGATCAAGGCCACGCTGCCGCACGCCAAGGTAAGCGGGGGGATCAGCAACCTTTCGTTTTCGTTCCGCGGCAACAAAGTGGTGCGCGAGGCGATGCACACCAGCTTTCTCTACCACGCCATCCGCGCCGGCATGGATATGGGCATCGTCAATGCAGGCCAACTGGGCATCTATGAAGAAATCCCCAAAGACCTCCTGGCACTGGTCGAGGACGTGATCCTGAACCGGCGCCCGGACGCAACCGAGCGCTTGCTGGCCTTTGCTGATTCGGTCAAGCAAGAGGGCCGGAAGGCCGTCAAAGAAGACGCCTGGCGCAAAGGAACGGTGGAAGAGCGCCTTTCGCACGCGCTCGTCAAAGGCATTGTCGAGTACATCGAAGCGGATACGGAAGAGGCACGCCAAAAGTACAGCCGCCCGCTGGAAGTGATTGAAGGTCCGCTGATGGCCGGCATGAACGTGGTGGGCGACCTGTTCGGCTCCGGCCGCATGTTTCTGCCGCAGGTGGTCAAAAGCGCGCGCGTGATGAAGAAGTCGGTGGCCTATCTGCTGCCTTTTCTTGAAGAGGAAAAGCGCCTGACGGGCGGCGCGAGGGCCGCCGGGAAGATTGTCATGGCTACCGTAAAAGGCGACGTCCACGACATCGGCAAGAATATTGTCGGCGTGGTGCTCGGCTGCAACAATTACGAGGTCGTGGACCTGGGCGTGATGGTGCCGTGCGAAAAAATTCTGCAGACGGCGCGGGAGACGGGCGCGGACATGATCGGCCTAAGCGGCCTGATTACCCCGTCCCTTGACGAGATGGTCCACGTGGCCAGGGAAATGGAGCGCGAAGGCTTCACGGTGCCTCTGCTGATCGGCGGCGCGACCACCAGCCGCGCGCACACCGCCGTCAAGATTGCCCCCGGGTACAGCCAGCCGGTGGTGCACGTCCTGGACGCCTCGCGCGCCGTGGGCGTCGTGGGACAACTGGCGAGCGCAGAACTAAAGCCTGCGTTCACGGAAAAGAATCGCATTGAACAGGAAAAAACCAGGGAAGCTCACCGCGGGCCGCGATCCCAGAAGCTGCGGACGCTCGATGAGGCGCGGCAACGGCGGCTCAAATTCGACTGGGCCCACTATACCCCGCCGAAGCCTTCATTTACAGGAATTCAAGTCCATCGACCCGTACCGCTCGAAGAAATCGTGCCCTACATCGATTGGACGCCCTTTTTCCACGTCTGGGAATTGCGCGGAATTTATCCCGGGATTTTCGAAAAGCCGGATGTGGGGCCCAAGGCCCGGGAGTTGTTCGACGACGCGCAGAAGCTTCTGGACCGGATCGTCCGCGAGAATCTGCTGGAGGCGCGCGCCGTCATGGGATTCTTTCCGGCGGTGAGCATTGGCGACGACATTGAGGTCTACGCCGACGAATCGCGCACCAACGCCTGCGCGACACTCTACACTCTGCGGCAGCAGATCGAAAAGCCTGACGGCGAACCCAACCTGGCGATGGCGGATTTCATCGCTCCGTACGATTCCGGCCGCCCGGACTACGTGGGCGCCTTTGCGGTGACCGCGGGCATTCACATTGAATCGCTGGTCGATACGTTCCAGAAGGAACATGACGATTACAACGCCATCATGGCCAAGGCCCTGGCCGATCGCCTGGCTGAAGCGCTGGCTGAGCTCACCCACAAACGCGCGCGCGACGCCTGGGGTTACGGCCGCGAGGAGCAGTTCAACAACGATGAACTGATCCATGAGCGCTACCGCGGCATTCGCCCGGCGCCTGGTTACCCAGCCCTACCCGATCATACCGAAAAGCGCACGCTCTTCAACTTGCTGCAGGTCGAGCCAAACACCGGCATCCGGCTGACAGAGAATTTCGCCATGCACCCCGCAGCCTCCGTGAGCGGCTTCTATTTCTCGCACCCCGAATCCCGTTATTTTGCCGTGGGCAAAATTGAGCGCGATCAGGTGCTCGATTATCAACGGCGGAAAGGAATGGAAGTTTCAACCGTCGAGCGATGGTTGGCGCCCTATCTCAATTACGATTCCGGCAAGTAAAGCGCGAACGGACCGCAAGGGCTTCGGCCCACGCGCCGTATCGAACTGCAGGCAGTAAATCTCCGGAGCGCCGTATCCGTTTAGGCGGCTCCGGAACCCTATCGTCCCCCACGCACAAGCTCCCCAATTTGATTCCGCCTCCTCACGGCATCCCAGAGGGAACCTAAGGTATACTGGCATCTGGCTCGGCGCCTCGGAAGGAGACCCCCAGTCAATTCCCAAATATAAGTGAATATTCGTTGGAGGTAAGGATATGAATCAGAGTCAATTTGCGCCTGCGAGAACAGGCTTTCGCTATTTCTGGATTGTACTAGCCCTCGCTCTTTGGGCTGCCCCTCTCAGGGCACAACAAGGCGTGACGATTGGGCAGGCAAGGATTCTCCCGTCCGTCGTCAAGCTGGAACCCGGGCAACAGCAGCACTTCAAGGTTCTGATGCCGCATTGGTTGATTTCAACAACAGTGATGAAAGACGTCAAATGGTCGGTCAACGACATCCCCGGCGGCAATGCGGAAATTGGCACCATCGATTCCAACGGCAACTACCGAGCGCCGGAAAACGCTCCCAAGCCTCACGAAATTCACATCTGCGCGGTCGCAAATGGCGCGGCCAACCGCTATCTCTGGGCAACCGTCATCATCGGCCACGCGAACCCCACCTACAAAATGGTTCGGGACTGGGGAGAAAAGAAGGGCCATCTGGTCCATCTCAAGTCTCCGCACGGCATCACGCTTGACAACGACGGCAACCTCATTATTGCCGACGAAGGCAGCAACCGCGTTCTGCGATATACACCGGATGGAAAGTTCCTGGGAGAAATCGGAAGGGGCCCGGGCGATTCCGAGAGGCGGCAAATGCCCGGCGGCTACTTCAAAGCTCCGCGCGCCTCTGCAGTGGATGCTGAAGGAAATATTTTTGTCAGCGATGAAGGTACCGGCGAACGCATCGAGGCGTTCAACCCCCAGGGCAAGTTCCTTTTCAGGTTTGGGCTCAAAGGAAACAGCCCGGGCATGTTGCTTCGCCCCCATGGAATGCAATTTGACAGCGAGGGGCGGCTCTTTGTGGACGACGTTGATAACTTCCGAATCAGCGTCTACACTCACTCAGGCAAATTCCTCTATTCCTGGGGCCATGGCGGACTCAACCCCGGCGGTCTGAATCCTCCCCACGGCCTGTTCCTGGACCGCAATGACGACGTGTTCGTCGACAGCTTTTACGGGCCCGCCCAGAAGTTTACGGCTCAGGGGGACTTCCTGCGCGCATTTGCGTATGCCAACCCGCCCGACGGCCCGATTATTTTTCACACTCTGAATGGCGACCAGTGGGGCGACATCTATATCACGGCGCTGCCCTTAAAACGCAATCCCAAACATTACGTCACCATCCTGAAATATAACGACAACGGCGACTTCGTCACCACCCTGAGCACGTCAACTCCTGACCGCAATGTAACCTGGGTCGCGGTTGCCAAGGACGGCACGGTCTATGCCCTTTACCACGGAAAGACCGAAGTGGGCGTCCAGGTTTTCAAGGAGCAATAGAAGAAGCAGGAGAAGCCACGATGCGGGGTCTCGCGGCCAGCCGGCCGTTGCAGGCTCTAATTCGCCGGGTCAAGGGGAAGAACCGGCGGCTGCACGCCGCGCGGTTCTTCCCTTGCAGGACCGGTCGAGTGATCTTGACGCTAGTGAGAAGGCGAAACGGCAACAGGCTGGCTGACGCTGGTCGTCTTCTGTTGATCGTCGCGTTTGCGGGTCTTCAGGAAGGCGACGAGATTGTCGAGTTGTTGTGAAGTCAGGATGCCGCCAAAGGCGGGCATCAGCTTCGCCCCGTTAACGATTCGGATGGTCATATCGGCGGGGGTCAGGCGGTCACCCACGTAGGTCAGATCGGGTCCGCGGTGTCCGCCACGCCCGTCGATGGAATGGCAAAACTGGCAGCCCTTCTTATGGAATAAGACTCCGCCCTCATAGACCGGGCCGCTTGTCGCGCCAATCATCTGGGTCGTGAGGGGTTTGGCGGCGAAATCCGGTGACCAGGGCGCACGCTTGCCCTCAATCCATAGGGTACCGATCGCAACCCAGATCAGAAGCACCACGCCCATCGCCCAGGGCCGGCGCAGCGGATGCCGCTCGCCACGGTTCCTCAAGATCGGAACCAGCATGAGAATCACGCCAAAAACCAAGGGACCGAACACAATGACACTGTTTTCGAGGCCAGGCGGCAGCAAAGCCAGCACCGCAAAATACCACAGAAAGTACCAATCGGGCCGAGGATAGGCCTTGAGGATCGTGGGATCGGGCGGCGCGGCCAACGGCGGCGCTCCATAAACGGCTGCGAGGATCACCAGCAGCACGATCATTCCGACGGCAAACACCACGTCGCGCCATGCAGCATCGGGCCAGAAAGGCTTTCCCTCTCGCTTAAGGAGGTCCGCATACCATTTCTTGTACGTTTTCGGGTCCACCTTGCGGCCTTTAACCGGCGGTTCGGAAATGCCGTGTTTCAAGACCAGCGCCAGGTGGGCGCCGAGGGCAGCAAAGATAATCGCCGGAATAAAGAAAACGTGGAAGGCGAAGAACCGGCTCAACGTGGCGCCGCCCACCGTGTTTCCTGCCAGGATAAAATGGGCGACGTACTTGCCCATCACCGGAACTCTTCCGGCCTGTTCCGCACCCACGATCACGGACCAGACGGCCACGTTGTCCCAACGCAGCAATTGCCCGGTAAAAGCCATGGCCAGCGTCAGCAACAGGAGGACAGCTCCCGTTAGCCAGTTCAGCTCGCGTGGATACTTGTAGGATCCATGCAGGAAAACCCGCATCACGTGGATGCCGACAAGCAGCACCATCGCGGAAGCGCCAAAGTAATGCAGGCCGCGCAACAGGTGGCCCATCAAGGCCTTGTGGCTGATAAACTGGAGGCTGTTATACGCATGGGCGGTTGACGGTACGTAGGCCGTCGCCAGGGCGATTCCCGTAACAATCTGGAGAATAAAAGCCGCCAGCGTGGCGCTGCCGAAGACGTACCACCATCCCGTCCCAGGAGGTACCGGGTGGCATGCGAGATGCTCCCAGAGGCCAGCGAGTCCCGTCCGATCGTCAAGTTCGTGCCAGAGGCGATTAAGAAGCTTCATAAGAAAACGAGTCCACACCCAATGAATAAGAGTCTGCCCGGCGATACCCGCATTGGCTTGCCGGAGTCTTCCAACAGCTTTCTAAAAGGTTCAATCCATCGAAAAATCCAGGGTGGCGATTCCGAGGCCGCTGAAATTGCGTTCGGGCAGAAGAATCACTCCCCAAGCCCGCGCGACAAAATCCGCGCCAGGCCGCCACGCCCCACTTCCAGGCTTAGGTGGTCGTAATCGGCACCGGGCTGGTGAGGACCTCAACCTGGCCGTTGCGCACGCGAACAGGATAGCGCGGAAGCGGCTTGGGCGGCGGCCCGGAAGCCACATTCCCGTTCTCGTAGTAAACGCCTCCGTGACACGGACACAGGAAAAGCTCCGCGTCCGCCAACCACCTCACAGGACAGCCAAGGTGAGTGCAATCAACCGAAAAGGCGGTAAAATTTTCTTCGCTGTCGCGACGAAGCCACGCCGCCGTCCGAGCGGCGATTCCAGCCCAGGGAAGCGGCGAGGAATCAACAAACGCAACCTCGACCGTCGCCCCGACCTCGAACTTTTCCAAAGGTCCAACGGGCCGCCAGAACCGTGGCGTTTTCTCGATCAGAGGAGCCACCAGAAAACCGATAATAGGAATGCCGACAAGACCTGCTGCAAAAGTCCCCAGCCCAAGGCTCAATACCGTGAGGAATCGCCGCCGGCTCCTGATTTCCAGCGTCGTTCTCCCCGGACACTTATTGGGCTCCGGGATGTCTGTGCTCATGACGAAGATCTCCAATCCATCCGGAAATACCAATAACCAACAAAACAACTCCAACCAAAGACATCAGATAGTTCGTCTCAATTCCCCAGAAGAGACACATCACGCCGAGGGCCAGGACAAGCGGCATGTAGGTTGGGCGAGGGATGTTGACGTCCAGCGGCTTGGTGGTCCACTCAGCCGACGCAGATACGGCTTGACCGGTCCCTTCCGCCTTCGCTATAGGGTCTTTGCTTGAAGTATCCATATCAAAACCTCATTCTGCTGTTGCCGCCTTAAACGCCGCCCGCCCTACTGGCCGAAGCCACGGGCACTGGCGCCACGATGACAAGGTCATTCTC
The DNA here is from genome assembly GCA_964459065.1 of uncultured Acidobacteriota bacterium. Lineage (GTDB taxonomy): Bacteria > Acidobacteriota > Terriglobia > UBA7540 > UBA7540 > JAMCXS01. The sequence goes on from CAYWMN010000005.1 coordinate 25,277, forward strand.
CGGCAGCCGGTACCACCGGGCCAACGTCGCCAGGATGAACGAAAGGTAGACAAGGCACGCCGGAATCCACATGATCAAGCCGCCCCATTGCTGGTCGGCCAAAGGCGTCAACCCCCAGTCGCCGCGGAAAAACGGCAAAATCCCGTAGGGATCCGGGGGATTGATGTAGGCCGGATAATGGCCCACCGGCGCAAACGTCAAAATAATGGCCAGGATTGAATGTGCGACGCACGCCCCAAAGGTATAAATAATTGCCGTGAGCGGCTCCATGCGGAGTTCCACGATGGGGGAAATCACCGGCCACCAGAAAACCGTGGCGGCAGTCAGAAAACATAAATGCTCAAGAATATGGATCTGTTCACTGGCCAGCGCGGCGTTGTACATCGGCGGCCAGTGCCAAATCCACAGCATGCCCACGCCAGCCGACCAGGCGAGCATTGGCTTGCTCAGAATTTCCTCTGCGCGGCGCACCCACGGATAGCGGAAAGCCTTCTCCGCCATTTCCCTCGGGATTCCCATCAGAAGCAGCGGAGGCACAGCCAGAATCAGCAACATATGCTGTACCATGTGGGCGCTGAAGAAATAAGTGTCGGCGAGCGTATCAAGCGGAGATACCAGGGTGAGGAACAGGGTGACAACGCCCGAAACGAACAACACCGCATGCTTGGTGGAGAACTTCCACCGGGCCGCCATTCCGTACGCCACCAACAGGCCGACACACCCCACAATAATCGAGGGCTCAAAATCCCAGGCTGTAAGCCAAAAATGTGTCATGGTCATTCGCGCACCTTAGAAGAGCGCCCAAAGGTAGATCACGGCGAAAATCACCACCCAAACCCAGTCCACAAAATGCCAGTAAAGCGCAACCGTCTCAACGGCCGAGGAATGCTTCTGGGCAAAGTCACCCTTCATCGCCAGCGCGAAGAGCACCAGCAGAGCGATGAGGCCCAGCAGAACGTGAAACCCGTGAAAACCTGTCAGGGTAAAAAACGATGTGCCGAAAATGTTGGCGCTGATCGTTACGTTTTCGCTGTAAAGGTGGACGTACTCGCTTCCCTGGCCAAACAGGAAAACCGCTCCCAGAACAATCGTGACCAGCAGCCAGCCCCGAAAGGCTCCCTGATTTCCCCGCCGCAGACTCTTCTCGGACTGCCAGACGGTCAAGCTGCTGGAAAGCAGGAAAATGGTATAAATGCCTGTTTTCAGGGGATCAAGAACTTTCGCCGCCATCACTCCCGTGTTCGAAACACTGTGGTAATACACGTAGGCGATGATGAGGAACACAAAGAAAGTTCCTTCCGAAAGCAGGAACAAAAGCATAGCGAGCTTGTTATTGTCCCAAGCGGCGTCGTAAGTTTGAGCTTCAGTTTGCATTTTTCCAATCCGGATTTGCCGGGTGCATCACGTCCCAAAGCGGCCTGCGGCTGCGAATGGGAGGAAGGCGGTCAAAATTATGTTCAGGCGGCGGCGAGGTTGTCGCCCATTCCAGCGACCACGCCTCCCAGGGGTTGTCGCCTGCCAGTTCGCCGGAACGGCGGCTGACCAGGATGTTCCAGATAAAGATCAGCGACGAAATGCCCATGATCACGGCCCCAATGGTCGAAATCATATTCAGCAGGCCCCAGTCGGGCAGGTTGGGGTACGTGTAAACACGCCGGGTCATGCCCATCAGTCCCAGAAAATGCATCACGAAGAACGTCATATTGAAGCCGATGAGCATCGTCCAGAAGTTCCACTTGCCGAGTTTTTCCGAAAGCATCCGTCCGGTCATCTTCGGGAACCAGTAATAGAGTCCCGCAAAAATGGCAAACACCGTGCCGCCGAAAAGCACGTAGTGGAGATGAGCCACCAGGTAATAAGTGTCGGTCACCTGCCAGTCCACGGGAAAGATGGCAAGGGAAATGCCGCTCAAGCCGCCGATCGTAAAGACGATGAGAAAGGCCACGGCGAACAGCATCGAGGTCGTAAAGCGGATCGCGCCATTCCACATGGTAGCGATCCAGTTGAAGAGCTTCACGCCGGTGGGCACCGCAATCAGCATGCTGCTGACAGCAAACATGGTATTCAGTGAATGGCCGAGTCCCACCGCGTACATGTGGTGAGCCCACACGAGGAAGCTGAGCACGCCGATGGCGATGGTGGAGGCCGCAACATACTCGTAACCGTAAATCGGCTTCCGCGAAAAGACAGGGATAACTTCTGAAATCATGCCAAAGGCAGGCAAGATAACGATATAGACTTCCGGATGCCCGAAAGCCCAGAAATAATGCTGCCACAGGATCGCGGACCCGCCGGACACCGCCTGAAAGAAGTGCGCGCTGAACTTCCGGTCAATCAGGATCATCGCCAGTGAAGCATTCAGCGCCGGCATCGCCAGAATGATCAGAAACTGCGTTACCAGCACCATCCACACAAACAGCGGAAGGCGTCGAATGGTGAGACCCGGAGCGCGATACTTGATGATGGTCACGATCAGGTTAATAGAAGCAACGACCGAACCGATGCCCGCAATCAATAAACCAATGGCGTAATAAGACACTCCCACCGATGAGGAGTAGGGCTTTTCACTCAGCGGCGCATAGTTGAACCATCCTGCCGCTGGAGCGCCGCCGGCCACAAAGCTGAAATAGAGCAACAGGCCGCCAAAGATCAGCAGCCACAGGCTGAGCGCGTTGAGCCGCGGGAAGGCGACGTCTTTCGCTCCGATCATCAAGGGAACCAGATAGTTGGCCAATCCCGTCAGCACCGGCATCGCCACAAAAAAGATCATCGTGGTGCCGTGCATCGTAAAGACCTGGTCAAACGTCTGAGGAGACAGGAAGTTGTTCAGCGGAACCGACAATTGGATGCGCATCAAGAGGGCTTCAATGCCTCCGGCGCCAAAGAAAACCAGGGCCGCCAACAGATACATGATCCCGATCTTCTTGTGATCAACAGAAGCAACCCAACTCAGCAGGCCCGTCGTCTTCTCGTGCGGTTCTGCCAGCGGAAGCGCTTCACCAGTTCCGGGAAAAGGAATATCGCTCATTTTAATGTTTCCAGGTACGCCACTAAATCCTGCACTTGTGACCGGGTAAAGTTGAAGTCGGGCATATGGGAACCCGGCTTATACTTCTGGGGATCGGATATCCAATCAGCCAGATTTTCCGGGGTGTTCTTCAGGCGCCCCGCCGCGAGCGTCTCCCGGCTTGCCACATGAGTAAGATTGGGGCCAATGGTTGCATCTGCGGAAGTGCCCGCCACCGTGTGACAATCGCCACAGGTCACCGTATGAAAAAGCTTGCTTCCCGCCAGTGCGAGCCCCGCGGTCGGCTTGGCAGGAATCTCAAGCTGATGCTGCTCCCAAGCTTTAAACTCGGCTTCCGGCTGCGCAATAACGCGAATTCTCATCCACGCGTGCCCGGCGCCACAGAATTCGGCGCAAGTGCCAAGGTAGGTCCCGGGCTTGTCGGCCTGAATCCAAAAGTGATTGGGGTGGCCTGGAACTGCATCCATCTTGCGCCCCAAGTCCGGCACCCACCAATCGTGAATCACATCGGTTGATTCCAACCGAACCAGCCACGGTTTGCCGACCGGGATATGAATATCGTTGGCGGTAACCACGCCCGACTGCGGATATCTGGCCTCCCACCACCACTGGTGTCCCACAACTACCAGGTTCGGCTTTTCACCCGGAGCCGGCGCCGGGTCTGAACGCTTCATGGTTTGAATCGTCAGGACAAACAGAACGGCGACCACAATCAAAGGCCCGACGGTCCACATCTTTTCCAAGCGTGAATTGCCAAACACCTGGCGGGGCTCCGGCGCGCCAGGGCGCTGCCGAAAGCGGATCACAGCATAGGTAACCAGAAATATGATCAAGGCCAGAATCGCCAGCATTACAATGCCAACAATAATGGACAGGTGCGTAATGGACTGCGCCTGCGGAGAAACCGGAAAAAACAGAGAGTTACGAAACATCTCTAAACGTCCCAACCTCGACGATCACATCTCAGCAGGATTAGACAGCCTGCTGATAAAGCCAAATCTCTAGATTGAATTAAAACCCTTTTAACTTATGCCCCGCCCACAACGACTACTACGCCTGGGCTGCAACTGATCCCAGAAACGAATGGCCCCTTACCGTGGGGTGAAATAAAATTTGATGCACAGAGGGACCCATGGGTTTCACGAAATCTTTTGCCCGAAGCCTCATACCCGCCTCAGCGCTCGAGACCAACCCGCTCACCAACCCTCAGCAGGCAGGCGCCTCAGCGCCTAACGATGGCTGGGTGTCATTTAGGTCACCTTGTCAGTCGAAACCTTGTCGAAAAACCCAGGGGCGACAGGACAAACTGGCGTAGCTGAAGCAGGTTCGTCAAACCATTACATCATGAACAGCACGGACACTCCGTTCAAATCCAGTATTCTACTACAAGTGAGACTCGACTGGGTATTTTCTTTTTTTGAGGGTTTTTGAAAAATAATTTCACAGGTGACGCGCTTGCACCGTTGAACCCCTTCTCGAAACAACTTCCCAGTTCAACCGGCTGTCCCCTTCACCGGAGCAGCGTCAGGTACGCCATGGCCCTTACAACTCCGGCCCTTTCCCAAGTCCGCCGGAACGGGTGAGGTATACTTCCAACGGCCTCGGCGACTCACAAGATGACCCTTGGCCTGATTTTGAAAATCCTAATGTTTTTCTGGAGGTATGCAGTATGAAAAGAAGTTACTTTGCGCCAGCAAAAATAAGTTTTTGCTCTTTCGCAATCCTGATGGCGATTGCTCTATCGGCTCCATTTCTGGCGGCCCAGCGGGGCATCACGATCGGCCGCGCACGAATTCTTCCCTCGGTCGTCCATCTGGCCCTCGGCCAAAAACAGCAATTCAAACTTCTACTCGCCCACCGTTTGGACGCGACCACGGTCATGAAAGACGTTCAGTGGTCGGTCAATGACATCCCCGGCGGGAACGCGCAGATCGGCACCATCGATTCGAACGGTGTTTATCACGCACCGGAAGCCGCTCCGAAACCGCATGAAATTCATATCTGCGCCGTCGATAACGGCGCCACCAATCGCTATCTTTGGGCGACCGTCATCATCGGTAAAGCCGACCCCACCTACAAAGTGGTCCGGGACTGGGGAGAGATGAAAAACCATCTGGTCCATCTCAAAGGTCCGCACGGCATCACGCTCGACAAGGACGGCAACCTGATCATTGAGGACCGGGGCAGCAACCGGGTGCTGCGATACACTCCGGACGGTAAATACCTGGGACAGGTCGGACACGGGCCGGGCGATTCGGAAGTTCATCGAATGAAGGGCGGGTACTTCACCGAACCCCGCGCCGGTGCGGTGGATGCGGAAGGCAACATCTTCATCAGCGACGTGAAGTCTGACGATCCCCGCATCCAGGAATTCACCCCTGAAGGCCAATTCATTCACATGTTCGGACTCAAAGGGAATCGCCCCGGCATGCAGCTTCGGCCGCACGGAATGCAGTTCGGCACCCATCACAGGCTCTATGTCGCCGATGTCGATAATTTTCGAATCAGCGTCTACACCCATTCAGGGAAATTCCTCTATTGCTGGGGCCAAGGCGGCCTTTATCCAGGCGACCTGAATCCCCCGCATGGTCTTGCGCTCGACCGGAACAACGATGTTTTCATCGATAGCTTTTACGGGCCTGCCCAGAAATTTACCGCGCACGGACACTTCCTCAAGGCCTTTGCCTATCCGGATCCACCCAACGGCCCCATCATCTATCACACGCTCAACGGTGATCGCTGGGGTGACATTTACCTCACGGTAGAAACTCTGAAAGACAATCCCAAGCATTACGTCAGCATCCTGAAATATAATGACAACGGCGATTTCGTCGCGAACCTGCGTTTATCGACCGTTGACCGGCATGCCGTGTGGGTTGCAGTCGCGAAAAACGGCACCGTGTACGCCCTTTACAGCGGGAAAAACGAAGTCGGCGTGCAGACCCTCGTTGAGCAATAGGAACGGCAGCGCATTACCAACTGTAGTGCACTAATTCAAGGGCGGGAGTTCAGCAGACGCTGCCGGGTACAAGACGCCCCGCAAACGTCTGCTGGTTCCCGCGACCGCCGCCTTTCGTACGCAATGCAGGCGGCAGCCGGAAATTCCTTCCGGCGCGTTCCGGCCGATGTCATCGATCGGGGCGAAGGCTGCTTCAAACAATGCCCCAGGTTTTTTAAGAGGAGGAAGAAATGGACTACCAAGCCATCAGGCAAAAACTGGTCGGACCCATGGAAACGGTCCCGACCGTGTTTGATTCCAACGGCCAACTGGATCTTGCGCAGACAGCCGAGGTGATCAGGTTCATGGTGGACCGCGGGATCAAAAACGGAAGCGGCTTTCTGCTGGTGGGCGGAGCTGTGGGACAGTTTGCAGCTCTTGCCGCCGAAGAGCGGAAGAGCCTGGCCGAAGCCTGTGTGAAGGCGGCTGACGGCAGGGTTCCCGTCGTCGTCAGCTGCCAGACCAGCTGCACCGACCATTCCATTGAACTGGCCAGGCATGCCGCCTCGGTGGGCGCCGACGCCGTCCAGATTTCCCCGCCGCATTACTACTTTTATCCCCAACTCTCTCAGGATGACGTCGTGCAGTACTTCGATGACGTGGCGAAGGAAGCCGACGTTGCCATCGTGGCCTACCATAACTGG
>CAYWMN010000006.1:0-18043 GCA_964459065.1 uncultured Acidobacteriota bacterium
TAAGACGGCTGGCGGAATTGAGCCTCTCCTATTTCGTCGAGGCTGGGCTGCTTTTCGAGCCGGTGAGCCCTTCAACGCTCGCTTGGCTTGAATTGGTGGTCGATGCGGTCATCAACAAAATCGACCACATGAACCAGTTCCCGGAAGCGGCGCGGCTGATTTTCAATTACGATGCAACTGACGCGGCGTGCCGTCTGGGAAGCGGGCAGACGGGCGAGTCCGAAGTGGTCAGGCAGGTCGCGGCAAAAATCCTTGCGGAGCCAGGCGTAACCTACACCCGGTTCCGGGAAATCCTGAAGGAAGTGCAAAAGGCCACCGGCAAGAAGGGGAAAGAGTTGTTCCACCCGGTTCGCGTGGCGCTCACCGGCGCGGACTCCGGGCCGGAGCTTGAAAAACTGATTCCCATTTTTGAGAAGGGCTCTGAATTGAAGTTAGTGCAGCCCATCTTGAGCGTGGCCGACCGCCTGCGGAATTTTACGGAGGCCATCCATGGGTCTTGAACGTCCGTTGCGCCGGCGTGCTCTTCAACCGAACAGGCTTGCTTGCCGCCCATGACTGAAATCCGCCAAGCCCGCACCGAAGGTGTCCTGTACGGCTTGAACGCCGTCAGGGAAGCTGTCGGCTCCAGGCCCATCGATCACGTGCTGGCGCGCGAAGGCGCCGGGGGACGTCGCCTGCAGGAAATTCTGAACGCCTGCCGGACGCGGGCGATTCCGCTGCGGTTTGTGCCGCGCTCGGCGCTGGAACGGGTGGCGGGAACGGTCCATCACCAGGATGTGGTGGCGGTTTGTTCCCAGAAGGATTACGAGCCGCTCGACGTGGTGGCTGGGTGGAAGAGCCCGGCGCTGCTGCTGGTGCTCGACGGTGTTGAAGATCCCTCGAACCTGGGCGCCATGGTGCGAACCAGCGTTGCGGCGGGCGCAAGCGGCGTGGTGGTGAGCGAACGGCGCGCCGCCGGACTTTCATCTTCCGTGGCGCGGGCCGCCGCCGGAGCGCTTGAGCACGCCAGGGTGGCGCGGGTCAAAAATCTGGTCCGCGCGCTGGTGGAGCTGAAGGAGAAAGGCCTCTGGGTTTATGGTTATGAGGCGCGGGCGGGCCAAAGCTATTGGGACCTGGATTACAAGGCTCCCTGTGCGCTGGTGATGGGAAGCGAGGGGCATGGGTTGCACCGGCTGGTGCGCGAAGCCTGCGACCAGCTTGCGGCCATTCCCCTGCAGGGACCGGTCGAGTCACTGAACGTTTCCGTCGCCGCGGGCCTGGTGCTTTATGAGGCGCTGCGGCAGCGCGCCGGAGGCGGAAATCCCTGAGGTGGAAGGGAATTCATTGCCGGGGCTTGTAACTCGTGTTTAAAAAAGCACATCATAGATAGAGTGGAGGTGCGGATGCGGCCGACAAGACGGAGTGGACCTCGCGGAAATCAGAGGCGCCTGGCGGGCGCCCTCGGTGTGCTCCTGGGAGTGGCGGGAATCCTGGCGGGGCCGGGCGTGGCTTCAGCGCAATCGCAGGGAGCCGCTGCCGGTTCCAACACCCCCCAGGAATCGCAGCCTCTGATTCGCGTGCAGACCAATCTGGTGACGACGCCGGTCACTGTGATTGACCGCTCGACAGGGTCATTTGTTTACGACCTGGACCGCGTCGACTTCCAGCTTTTTGACAATGGTGTTCGGCAGCATATCCAGCGCTTTGACCGCGAGCCCCACAAGATCGCTTCCGTGATTGTGATTCAAACCAGCGACGTGCTGGCCCCGCTGCTGAAGGAAGTTAAACCCCTTGCGCCGTTGTTTTCGCAATTGATGCTGGGATCGAAGGGTGAGGCGGCGGTGCTGTTTTATTCCAGTCGAATCCGCACGGCGCAGGACTTTTCAAGTTCCGGAAGCCGGCTGAACAAGACGTTGCAAAGCGTTGCCGCCAACGGCAGCGGCGCACGGCTCAATGACGCGCTGATGCAGGCGATGAGTTTGCTGGAGAAGCGGCCCGTGGGTGAAAGGCGGATTATCGTGGTTTTTTCGACCGGATATGACTCCGGCAGCAGCACCGCCAAGAACGACGTGATCCGGCGCGCCACCAACGCGGAAGTGGAAATCTACGGCTTGAACCTGAGCCTTTCAAAGGCGACATTGCAGCGCCAGCAGGAACCGGAGGTTGCGCAGAGCCCTCAGGCGTTGAACGTGGCCGGCCCCAGCCTTCCGGGCAGGCCGTCGACGCCCAGCTCGTCGACGCAGAATTTTGGACAGCCCGCCGATATTACCCAGGATCTGGCCACCGCGGCGCGGCTGGCAAAGTCCGTGCTGATCAATAGCGACATGGAGGCGTATTGCCGCTACACGGGGGGGCAGTTTTTTAAACAGTGGTCCTCGCGGGCCTTGCAGGTCAACCTGAATGCGATGGCTACGGAGATTAACAGCCAATATGAATTGGCTTACGTGCCCGACAATCTTTCAACGCTCGGCTTTCACCGCATCGAGGTCAGGGTCGACCGGCACGGCGTGAAAGTGCGCGCCCGGCTGGGATACTACTACTTCGGGGCACGGCAGTAAGGCCGAAGCCAATTTCCGCTGCTAGTAAAACCGCTCAACATCAACCCGCCGGCCTACGCGCAGGTCCAGTTCAGCTAGGTAGGGGCGCAGGGTCGCGGCAGAAACCTTCAGGACCATCGCCTGCCTTTGGTTGCCCGCTCGAAAAACAACCGTGAAGAACCGGTTGTGGCCGCCGCCGCCGCGAGGGGGCTTGAGGGTCCAGGCTAATTTCATGTGGCGGACCCGGCGGCTGAGCCTGGAGCGGTATTCCATCAGGACGATGGATTTGTAGGGAGCCGTCACGCGGCCTTCCGGGCACGCAAAAGTCATTGCGGTTTGGGTGAGTGCCAGTTGACCGTCACAGCGTTCCTGCACCTGTTGGGTTCCCCCAACGTATTTGAATTCCGGGGCGGCCTGGGAATGCTTCCGGGCCGGCGCGGCCACGGCGACGGCCGCCAACAAGACAAAGAATAAGGCGCTTTGCAGCCGAAGGAATGTCTTCATAGGAGCCTTCTCTTGCGGCTCACTCGATGGGAACGGGAGCAAGCCGCTTGGGATGATTTCGCGCGCACAGGGCGGCCGTCACGCCGAGCGCGGGTGGCGCTCAGTTTGCCTGGCGCGCGTTCGAATTGCCCTCTGCTTCTGCACATAAAGCGCGCCCCAGGGGAACCCGGATAATCATGTACCATGGAACCGCCAACGCGCCCCAGCGCGCAGCGCGGAATTTCCAGCAAAGGATCTGCCGCCGCGCCGACTGCAGGGCGTCTGTTACTTTGCCCAGCGGCATCGAATCCAGAACCTGGCCCTTGGCTCCGACCAGGACCCGGAGGAGCACGAACTTTGACGCAACGTTACCGCCGGGTTCGGCCACGACTTCAGGCGGACGCACTTGCTTGTCGAGAAACCGCCTGGCGTCGGGAGGAATTTTCGAGAGATGGCGCGGGTGTATGCGGAAATTGATTTTAACGATCGTCCGGAAGGGCACGGCCACGCCGGCCTGAATCAGGGGCTGGTAACGCCACTTCCGAACTGCCTCAATGGCGGACGCCGCGAGCAAAGGTTGTCCCTTGAGGATATGGGCTTCGGCCACGTAGCCCCTCTGGTTGACCACGATTTCAAGCTTAACGCGGCCTTGAATGTAATTAATTTTGGCGATGCTGGGATACTCTGGTTCGACCAGATCGACCAGCCGCTTGGAGGCTGACTTGGAATCGAGCGATTCCAGGTCGCCATACGGTTCGACCGCCGCGGCAAAGACGCAGGACGAGGCTGCGACCGCCAGCACCATGAGCGGTAGCATGGCCGGTAGCCAGTCCAGGACTCCCCGGCCTGCCGGGAGCGCCGAATGTGGCTTAAGGGTCCGATTCAAGAATCACCTGCGCGACGGCGTAACGGTTGGTATGCGAGATTGAAACCACCGCGCGAGCGACGCCGAGCGCACCCGCCAATTCGCGAGCGCGGCCGGAAAACCTCAACTCAGGTTTGCCGCTTGCCTGATGGCTGATTTCAACGTCCAGCCACCGAACTCCGTTTGCCCAGCCCGTGCCGAGCGCTTTGAAAGCCGCCTCTTTAGCCGCAAATCGAGCCGCGTATCGTTCCGCCTTGTTCTTGAACCTCTCGCAGTAAGCAATCTCTGCGGGCGTAAATATCTTTCGAGAGAACCGATCTCCGTGCCGTTTGAGAGCTTGTTCAATGCGTTCCGTTTCAGCAATGTCAATTCCTGTGCCGACCGTCATGGCGTTATTTTCCGAGGTCCTGGGGCCGCGGGGGCGAGTTATGCACTCGCCCCTGCCGCTGCCATCAACATCTCATCCTTGTCCGTTTTCTCGTATCCCATAACCGTGTAATGAACGGCCTTGTCAAAAAAATTGCCGATCCGGTGGTGGAGTTCCTGTTCCTGCCAAAGGTCGACTGCGGAGTCCATCATTCCGGAAGTTCGGATGTAATCCCGAAGATGATGCTTTTTCAGGTTGTGGGCATACACCACTTCACTGAGAGCGATTCCTTCCTCTCGGCGTTGCCGGGCAAGCCTGAAGTGGAATCCCTTGATCTCCTCGTCCGATGGTTCCACGAGCCATCGGCCAAGGTTGCGATAGACCTGATAGGACTGGTCATGGAGTTCCTGAACAGAGAGGCGGTGCATTGAAGGTGTTTTAGGATTGCTTTTAAGGTCTGAGATCACGCCTCGCGTGAGTTCCTCAGCGTGACTTTCGATCATTTGAACTAACCGGGAAGAGAGTAACATTATGTTGTGTCGTCCTTATTATTATTTAAGGGAAATTCCCCTATTCCAACATAGCAGAGCGAAAATCCGATTTCAAACCCTCGTGCGGGCCGCGCCGGTTGCCTTCGCCGAGGCGCATCCCAGAGGCAGGATTAGCGGATTTCCATTCCAGCGAGTTTGAACCCAACGAGCGTTTCCCGGGGCCGTGGGCCGCGCCGAGGGCCGTGCTATAGTGAGCTGATGAGCGGGCGAATTTCCAAAAGTGATCCCGGCCGCGAGGGTGGCTGGATCGAATGCGAAGCGCTTGGGCGGCTTGGGTGGCTGGTCCATGGGTTTTCCACTCGAAACGGCGGGAAGAAGGCAGGGCGTGCAGGCCAGCGCGCCAAGCGGGCCAGCACGGGCGAGTGGCGGCCTTCGGCAAGCCTGGGCGCGGGCGATTTTGTTTCAGCTTCGTTGCGGCAGACGCATTCTTCGCTGATCTATTCGGTCGAGCCCGGCCCCCGGCCGGCAACGCTGCGATACGATCTTTCCGGGTACGCGCCCGCCGTCTGGGACGGTAACGAACCTGCCCCCTTCGGCGATGCGCTGGTCACAAACCATCCTGGGATTCTGCTGAGTGTTCGAGTGGCCGATTGCATGCCGGTGCTGCTGGTTGACCCGGAAAATCGCGCGGTTGCCGGTGTGCACGCGGGATGGCGCGGCGCGCTGAGCCGCATTGTTGAAAAGACGGCGGGTGAAATGCGCCGCATCTTCCATTCCAGACCTGAGAAGCTGATTGCGGCCATCGGGCCCTCGATCCGGAATTGCTGTTATGAGGTGGGCGAAGAGGTATTCGACGCGTTTTCAGGGACCTTCGAGCGCCCGGAATCTTTTTTCCGCCGGATGGCGCCGGCTTCCGATGCGCTGGACCGCCGCATCCCGCTTTTCTTTACTCAAGCGCCTCCCGGCCATGGGCAGGAGGAACACTCGGGGATTTACCTGGACCTGGTCGCGGTGGCCCGCTATCAATTGGAGAGCGCCGGGGTGCCGCCTGCCCGGATTCATGTGGCGGATTACTGTACGGCCTGCAGACCTGACCTGTTTTATTCCTACCGGAAACAGGGCAGCTTTGCCGGACGCATGACGGCTGCAATTGGAATCCGGCCCGGCGTACAGGACTAGGCCGGCGAAACAGGAGGCGTGGCGGATCCCTGCGCCGCCGAATCTTTCATTTCCGCCAGCCGCAACTGGCCGCAGGCCGCCATGATGTCCTGGCCGCGAGAGATGCGGATGAAGGCCGGGATCTGCTTCTGCTGGAGAATCTTCTGAAACTCGAGCACCCGCCCGAGCGGAGGGGGCTGATAGGCGAGCCCCGGCCCGCCGTTGTAGGGAATCAGATTGACTTTGGCGCGGATTCCGTTGAGCAGCGCCGCCACGCGGCGGGCGTCTGAAGCGTCATCGTTAATCCCATCGAGAAGCACGTATTCAAAGGTCAAGTGCTCGCGCGGCCGCAAGGGAAAGGCCCGGCAAGCTTCCAGAAGCTCGCTTAAGGGGTACTTGCGGTTGAGCGGCATCAAGGCGGTCCGCTGTTCGTCGCTTGAAGCGTTGAGTGAAACGGCCAGCTTGGGGCGAACCGGTTCGCCGGCCAGGAGCCGAATTTGGGGAATGATGCCGGCCGTCGAAAGGGTGATCCGGCGCAAAGCGATTCCCAGCCCGTCGGGGTCCACCAGGATCCTGACCGCCTTCATCACCGATTCCAGGTTCAGCAGCGGTTCGCCCATTCCCATGAACACAACGTTCAAGGGCGTACCGGCCGGAGGCTGCCGGGCGCTGGTGACGGCGATAATCTGCCCGACGATTTCACCCGGGTCGAGATTCCGCTTGATGCCCAGCTGCGCGGTGAAGCAAAAGCGGCAGTTGACGGCGCAGCCCACCTGGCTGGAAACGCAGAGCGTTACCCGGCCTTCATCGGGCATATAGACGGTTTCAATGCTTTCACCGTCGTCGAGCGAGAGAAGATAGCGGGATGATCCGTCGCGCGAATCCATGGAGCCCTTGATTTCAGGATAGCCCACTCGGTACCCGGCGCTGAGGCGCCGGCGGAAGGCCGCAGGCAATTCCGTGCAGTTCGCAAAGTCACGCTGGCGCCGCGCATAAAGGTCCCGGAACAATTGCGTGCCCCGAAACGCGGGCTCTTGCAGTTGTTCGGCAAGGCTGCGCAGGTCGCCTTTGTCCAGGCCCAGCAGGTTTGTTTCAGATGTGGAAGTTGGAGGATTCATGCTGTCCATAGCCATCGTACCATTAGGCGAAGCGCGCGTTCAATGAAGGCTGGCTGCTGGAGCCCGGGTACGTCGCGCGTTCCGGCCGTGCCGGTGAGGGGCGCGCGGTGCGGAAATCGCGGCGCTCCCGTCGTGAGTTGACCGCCGGCCAGTGGAGGGCTTACGATAATCCCGCTGGTTGCGGTACGAGGGGTTTAACAATGAGTCCACGGCGAGTCAATCCGGAACTGACGGCCCGGCGCAGGGAGGCGCTGATCAAGGCAGGGTACGCGGAGATTCTGGAAAAAGGGCTCCATGCCACCAGTATTGACTCCGTCGTTGCACGCGCGAAATCGAGCAAGGGCGGCGCGCTTCACTATTTCCATACCAAGAACGATTTGTTTTTCGCGGTGCTGGAATGGCTGCTCTCAGAATTGACCCATAGCCTGGATCAAGTGGCGGCGAGCGCTGAAAGTCCCCGCGCGCGCCTCTCTTCGGAGTTGGAACTCCTATTCCACAGTACGGAAGTCAATCGCAAGCTCTACCTGGTGCTGTTGGATTATGTGAGCCTGGGTTCCCGCGATGACCGCTTCGGGCGCCTGTTCGAGGACTTTTTTGCCAAGTGCCGGGCCCGGGACCAGGCGATTATCGCCGAAGGAATCCGCCAGGAGCAGTTTCGCCGCGTGAATCCCGCCGAAGCGGCCATTACCATTCGCGCCCTGGTGGACGGGTACTGCTTGCAGTGCCTGCTGGACCCCGCTAACGTTTCCGTGGAAGCCTGCCGTGACCGATGCCGCGCCGTTTTGGGAGCCTACCTGTTGCGAGTTAAAGGGGAGTCCTGATTGCTCCTGGAACTCATTCGAATCCTGTTTGCCGTTTTTCTGATGGCGGGCGTGCCGGCGCTTTCCTGGCGCAGCGCGCGGCCCGCAGAAATCCGCGAAATTCCCAAGACAGCTCTCTATTTTTCAGCCTTGGTATCCCAGTGGGTCTTGGGCGTGGTGGGCGCGGTGGTGGTTGTTTTGGGTCCTCTCGACGGGTCGCAAGTGGGCTTTCGATTGATTCGGGCGTCGGAGTTTCTTTGGTGGACAATTCTGGTGACCGCGGTGTCGGCGCTGGGCTTGGGATTCTTTCTGCTGCTTGAGCATTGGGGTTGGTGGCCGGAAGAATCGGAAATGGTTCGCCTTTTAATCCCTGAAAGCTTTCGCGAGAAGCTGTGGGCGTTGTTTGGGATGGCGCCGACGGCGGGCGTGTGTGAGGAATTCCTGTATCGCGGTTTTCTTCTGGTGGAAGTCACCGGATGGTTCCATTCGGTTTTCTGGGGCGTGGTGATTTCTTCCCTCGCCTTCGGCCTGGCGCACGTCTATCAGGGCCTGAACGGAGTTTTGCGGGCCGCCTTGCTGGGAGCCTTGCTTGCTTACCCCGTGGTGATGACCGGGTCGCTTTACCCATCCATGGCCGCGCATTTTCTGATTGATGCCATTGCCTTGCTATGGCTGGGACCAAAGTTTTTGGAACGGCCGACAGCATCGGGTGTGGTTGGTGAACCTTAGGAAGCCCCCGGCAGGCGCTGCGGACGCTGAAAGCGCTGGCGCGGAATCAAGATCTCGGATAGGATGGCGCATTGGCACTCCGGAGCAATTCGGAAGGATTGAAATCGAGGTTCGGAGGGATAACTCTTGAAGAGACTGGCTGTGTTGTGTGGCCTTGTGTTGTTGGTGTTTTCAGCGGCTGCTGGCGCCCAGGTACATCCGAAGAAGGCCCACGCAAGGACTGTAGCGCATGGGAAATACATCGTGGAGAGGGTCGCCATGTGCAGCGATTGCCATTCGCCGCGGGATGAGAAAGGGCAGGTGATTCGCAGCCGGTACCTGGAGGGATCGGTGCTGGATTTCCAGCCGATGCATCCTGTGCCCGGATGGACTCCGGCCTCACCGCCCATTGCCGGCTTGCCGGGATGGACCCGAGCCGAAGCCGTCCGGTTTTTCATGACCGGCGTGGATAATAACGGAAAACACGCCACGCCTCCAATGCCGTCGTACCGAATGTCGCGGCACGATGCCGAGGCGGTGGTCGCCTACTTAAAGTCTTTGGGCGCGGCGCGCCAATAACCGGCCCGCAACTCAAAGTTGCAGCCCCGGTTCAAATCTTCTCTGCAGACTTCAGGATTCGAGGTAAAATACCACTCTCATGGAAGAACGTGATTTTTTTGACGAAAAAGAAGTCCAGAAGCCTGCCAACCTTTCGTGCCTTTTCTGCCGGCAAACGGCCACCTATCAGGTGCGCTGGCTTGAGCGCAAGAAGAAGCAGACGCTGCGTGGACGCGCGGATGAGCGGGACCGGGCACGGTACCAGAAGGCGAGATCCTACCTGCTGCGGCGCGATGACTTCGTGCAGTGCCAGAATCCGCGCTGCCGAAAGAGGTTTGAGATCTCCGGCCTGCAGTCAGTGGTTTTTCTGTAAGGCGTCGGCATTGCCGGCGGCCTGCGGGCCACGCGTACGCCTGGCAAGGGACTTCTAGCTCCGGCTACCGATCCTTAGAGGCTCGGTCAGTTCGAGTTCCAGGCTGGTTCCTCGCGGAAGATAGATTTTCCGGCCGCGTGTCGCCATGACCCAAATGACCCCTCCCGTAGCTCCTGCTGCGCTTCCAATCCCCAGTCCTCTTAAAGTTCTGCCGCGCCCCATTCCCACCAGGGTACCGATAACCGCTCCATGGATGGTGGCGCGGGCGATTCGCCCCGCATCCCGTCCTTTGCTGGACCCTCCATTGATTTTGCCCTCTTTGCGGTTGAATCCTTCCTGGCCGTTGCCCGCAAAAGATGAAAGAGTGGCGCGCAGAGGGCGCGTGGTTCCGCTGGGAAGCGTGATGGTGTTAAACCGCAAGCCCAGCTTGGCTTTTCCCCTGAACCGGTGCGCGTGGACGACTTGCGTTATCGAGCCTTCGACGTAGCTGCCCACGGGAATGATAATCCGGTCGTTAACAGTGATGGGAAAGGTCGTCCGGCAATAGATGGACTGGCCCACATAGGCTGTCTTGGAACTGATGGCGCTCTGGAGCGCCAGGGGGATTCTTGTATTGGCCGGGACCGTGAGGCCGGTTCCGGCACTTTGCCCGGAAACTCCGGAAGTGAGGGCCGGCGGGTTTTGGGCTTCGAGGCGATGCAGAGGAAAGATGACGAGGGCGCTAAGAAACAGAAGCGTTGAAAGATTTCTGCGAAGTTCACTCTTTCGGAGTTGACGGCTCCGCGGCCCGCCCAACGGGCCTTGGGTCCGGGTGGCTTGCTGTGGGCTTGCACTGGAAAATGAATCCATGGTGATCCTCCACAAAGGTTCGGTGATGATGGCTGGGGAGTCTGCCGGATTCTTTTTCAGCCCGGCAGCTCGCCGGTCGAAATTCCGAAGGTCCTGATTTTCGAGCCATGCTGGGAAGTGCTTGCCTGCACGGCTGGTTTGCAAAACTCACTGCAGGGAACAAAGGTTCGTGATCTGTTCCGAACGACCAATATCTTACTCCGCGCCGATGGCAAGTTCAATCGCACGAGAGATCAGCGCCGCCTGCCGTTTCACCGTCCCGGCGTCTTCAGCCTCAACCATGACCCGGGCCAGACGCTCGGTTCCTGAGTAGCGGACAACGGTCCGGCCTTTTTCCCCCATCTCATTTCGGCACGCCTCAATGGCTCGGGCCACTTCCGGCAGGGAATCGAGCGGAGGCTTTTCGCGTACGGGAACGTTCCGGATGACCTGCGGAAAGGGTTTTAAGCCGCTGACCAGATTCGTGAAGGAGGTTTGGGTTTCGGCAAGCATTCGAAGCACCTGGAGGAGGGTGATGATTCCGTCTCCGGCCAGCGACAAGTCGGCAAAAATGATGTGGCCCGAAGGCTCGCCGCCCAGGTTGTATCCTGATCGCAGGATTTCATCGAGGACGTACTTGTCACCGACGGCCGTTCGCTTGAGACTGATTCCCGCTCGTTTGAGCGCAATCTCAAGGCCCAGGTTGGTCATCAGGGTGCCGACGATAGTGTGGCCTTTCAGTTTTCGGTTTCGCTCAAAATGGGGCGCCACCGCGTAAAGAACGTGGTCGCCATCGGCGATGCGGCCCTCGGGCGTGGCGAAAATGGTGCGGTCGGCGTCGCCGTCGAGAGCGACCCCCAGTGTGGCGCCGCGGGCAAGCGTTTCCTGCGCCATGCGTTCCGGATGGAGCGCTCCTGCGAAATGATTAATGTTCCGCCCGTTCGGAGAGGCGTTCAGAATGTGCGCCTCGATTCCAAGATTTTTCATCAGGGGTGGGATAACCCGTGAGGCCGCGCCGTGGGCGCAATCGACAACCAGTCGGCATCCGTCGATGCGCAAAGGTTCGGGCAGAATTCCCTGAAGATAATCCAGGTACTGGCCGAGCAACCCGGGGTCTGCCGGCAGGGACTTGGGGTGGGGTGGCGCGTCGCTAAAGGACTGGCTTTCGATGGCCTGTTCGATTTCAAGCTCGTAGGTTTCAGACAGCTTCAGTCCCGAGCTGGCGAAGACTTTAATGCCGTTATCCTGGTATGGATTATGCGAGGCTGAAACCATGATGCCCGCGGAAAATCCATGCTGCCGCACGAGGAACGCTACCCCGGGCGTGGTGATCACCCCGGCGTAGGTGAGGTCGACGCCGGAAGCTTCGAGCCCGGTGGCCAGGACCCGGGAAATCGCGTTACTGGATTCCCTCGTGTCTTCGCCCAGGACAACTTGCGGGTGGCCGCCGTCGATTCGGTGGAGCAATCCGGCCAGGGCTTTGGCGAACTTGTGGAGGGTCGCTTGATCGAGGGGGTAGCGGCCGGCGATGCCCCGCATTCCGTCGGTGCCGAAAAGTTTAGGCTTATGAGCCATATAGAGACATTCTACCGGGAGTGCTATCTCCGCTCAAGTCCTGAAGCCGGCCTTGAGTCGGGGCTGGGTTCAGATGACAGGCAGCCGCAACCTCCCGAAGGTTTATAGGGCACGTAACCTATAGACACGACACGGGCTTGCTTGCATTGACAGGCCACTATGATTCTAGTAGGCTGAAGCATAAGATTGACAATAAAAAAGCGGGAGTTACTGATGTCTATTGCAAAGAAATTGACCAGCTTGGGAGCCGTTTTCAGCCTGTTGCTGGCTGGAGCCGTGCTGTTGAACGGGAACAATGGTTGGGCGGCCCAACAGTCGGCTGCCATGGCGGCGCCGGCAGAACAGGCGCCTTATGCTCTGAAAGAATTCATCAAGCTTGTCAAGCATAACAAGAAGGACCTGCAGACTCTGTTGCCGAGCCTCAAGGCGCGCGGTGTTGGGTTTGAAGTAACTCCGCAAATCGAGAAGAAGTTGCACAAGGCGGGGGCCAGTCCGGAATTCATCGCTACCGTGAAGGACTATACGCCCTCAGCAGTCGCAGCGCGGGCCAAGGGCCCCCATCACGTCTTCTCAAAGGCGGAATCGGACGCCTATAACAAAGTTAAACAACAAACCGACCCGGCCGCGATTATCCAAGCGGCCAACGACTTTGCTGAGAAATTTCCCAAGAGCCCGCTTCTAACCTACGTCTATGGTATGGAAGCGGCTGCCTACCAGCTTCAAAACGATCCCCAGAACGTTGTGAAGTACGGGGAAAAAAGTCTGGTCCTTGACTCCTCGAACCTGATGAGCCTGCTCATGGTTGCTTCCATCCTGCCTCAGCCGCAGATGATGAACGTGCCGGATGCGATGAAGTTAAGTCATCTGAACCTTGCCGAGACCTATGCCAATAAAGCTCTGAAGGAAATTGGCAAGCTCCCCAAGCTGCCCAACGAAACGGACCCGGCCTATGAAGCGCGCAAAAACGGGGTTGCGAGCCGGGCCTATGCCGCCTTGGGGATGGTGCACCTGGAGCGGGCGGGAATGGCTATCCAGCCGCCCGACATGAAGGAGTTGGGCCTGTCCGAGCAGAACTACCGAACGGCGATTGCGAAAGCGCAAACGCCGGCGCCCACGGTCTATTATCGCCTGGGAGAAGTTTGCTCCCAGCAGGGAAAAATGGCCGACGCAATCTCAGCTTTTTCCAATGCCAGCAAACTGGGCCAAGGAACGATTATCCAACAGCTGGCGGACCAGCAAATCGCTGCCTTGAAGCAGAAGCAGTCTCAGGCAGGCGCCGCTGGAAAGTAGTGAAGGTGTTGTAATCGATTGAGGCTGGAATCGCTGCAACCCGCGCCCTGGCGGGCCGAGGTTGGGTCGATGAACAGACCTGTCATCAACGACGGATTGAGCGGCGGCATACCCTGGAATGGCCCGACCTGCCTTCGACAAGCTGGAAGTTCGCATCGGCTATCAATTTCGGAACGCGAAGCTGCTTCGTGAAGCCCTGACGCACTCGTCTTACGTGAAGGAAAAGGGCGGCCGCGGGCACGACAACGAGCGTGACGAGTTCCTGGGCGACGCCGTCCTTAATTTTGTCGTCACCGAGCGACTGGTTGAGGCCTTTCCGGATTACGATGAGGGCAAGTTGTCGCTGGCGCGCTCCAGCCTGGTGTCGGCGGCGTATCTGGCCAAAACAGCCACCGCTCTTGGCCTGGGCGACTATTTGCGGTTGGGGCCGGGGGAGGAGAGAACCGGCGGCAGGGAGAAGCCCGGAATCCTTGCCGACGCCGCCGAGGCGTTAGTGGCGGCGGTGTACCGCGACGGCGGCATCGAGGCTGCGCGAGGGTTAGTTCATCGGGTCATTTTGCCGGCCGACCTTGAGGAGGGCGTGGAGGAACTCTTTACGCAAAACTACAAGGGAATCCTCCAGGAACGCCTGCAGGCCGTCCGGGATTGTCCGGCGCGTTACCGCGTTGTGAAAGAGAGCGGGTTGGAACATCAAAAGATTTTCACGGTGGAAGTCCGGGCCGGCGATTCGATTGTTGCGCAAGGCTCCGGAAACAGTAAGAAAGTGGCCGAGCAGGAAGCCGCCCGGCGCGCACTAATAGAACTGGCGAAGAAAGCAGAGGCGAATGGCAGAGCCTTACCATAAATCGTCCCTCAGGGACACTTTTGAGTCGTTAGTTGTAACCGTTATCCTGGCAATTTTTGGCACGACCTTTGCTGTGCAGGCTTTTAAGATTCCGACCGGATCGATGAAGAACACGTTGCTGATTGGCGACCACCTGCTGGTGAATAAGTTTTGTTTCGCTTACCCGGAGGGCCCTTTAGCGCGCTTACTGCCCTACCGGAAGATTCATCGCGATGATGTGGTGGTCTTCAAATTTCCGGGCGGCGCCTATGACCCGCAGGAAGCGGGTGAGCACTTTGTGAAGCGGGTGATCGGAGTTCCGGGCGACCGAATCCGCGTGGTGAACCGGAAAGTTTTCGTTAACGGGAAGGCGGTTCCCGAGCCTTTTGTGCGGAACACCCATCCGGGCGAGGTTCGCCCGGGAGATGATTTTCCCCCGGTCACCTGGGGTGAAATGGACGGCGCGACGCCTCAGTGGGAGGCGGAGTTCCAGAACTACGTCAAGAACGGGCAGCTCGTCGTGCCGCCGAACGAATACTTTGTGATGGGCGACAATCGCGAGGAGAGCTGGGACAGCCGTTTCTGGGGTTTTGTGCCCCGTAAGCTGATTGCCGGGCGCCCCTTGATTATTTACTGGTCGTACGAGACTCCACGCGGCCAGTATGAACTGAACACGCTGGGTGACCGGGTGCATCAGATGGCGAACATGATTGTCCACTTTTTCAGCAAAACGCGCTGGGACCGGACATTCAAGCTGATACATTGATGACTCCACGCAAGCGCCGATATTTTCGAAACGCCGCCACGACGCTGGTTCTCATTCTGGCAACCGTATGGATTGTCCCGCAATTTTTCAACGCCGAACGTTACCGGCCGCTGGTGCGCACCGCCCTTGAAAAGGCGCTCCACCGCAAAATAACGTTCGGGCATATTGCCGTTCACCTTTTCCCCCAGCCAGGGTTCACCATTAACAGTGTGATTGTCGAAGAGGCGCCGAGCTTTGGCCTGGAGCCTTTTGCCCGGGTGGAGAACATCGATTGCGAGCTGTTGTGGCGGAGCCTGTGGCGGGGCGGGCTTGAATTCGGCACGCTGCAGCTCGACCATCCCAGCATTAATCTTGTCCGCAACGCCCGCGGGCAATGGAACATCGAGAACCTGCTCACGCACAGCGAAATCGCCCGGCATTCCCGCGGCCGCGGGCAGGGCGGCCCGTCCTTGCCTCCCCTCAGAATTGAAGCGAGCGGCGCCCGCTTCAACTTCAAGCTGCGGGAGGACAAGAAGCCTTTTGCGATTGTCAATGCGTCCGCGAACATGCGTTTTGACTTTGCCTCGCGCAGCCTTCGCTTCCGGATATCGGGTAACCCGGTCCGGACGGATTTGGAATTGCCGACCCCGGGCCCGGTGGCGCTGGCCGGGACCTGGAAACCGGGCCAGGCGTCCGGCGATACCCTTGATGCGAACATCGAGACCAGCGGCGCCCTGCTGTACGATTGGATTCCCCTCGTTACCGGCTACAATCCCGGCGTGTACGGAGTGCTGGGAACCTCGATTCACTTGACCGGGACGCTCCGCAAAATTGCCTTTGACGGCAGTGCGCGCCTCCGCCATCTGCACCGCTGGGAACAATTGCCGCCGTCGAATGATTTGCCCTGCCGCCTGCATTTTCAGGGAAGTTTGGATCGCAACCAGCGAAAGCTGGCGATCCACGCTTTGGACCTGGCGTTTGGCGGCTCGGAAGTGGACGTTAGCGGTTCCATCGACGCTGTGACCACGCAGCCGCTTTTTGACCTGGCCGTGGCCTCCAAGCGGTCGCGGGCCGACGACCTGCTGAAGCTGGGCCACCGCCTTCTGGGAAGGCGCGTGAGCTGGGCTCTTACGGGCAACGTCCGGGGCGAGGTTCACCTTCGCGGTACGTGGGCACAGCGCCAGTACGAAGGCGCGCTTTCGGCGCGGGCGCTTCGGCTGCATACGGCTTCCGGCACCTATCCGATTTCCAGGGTCGCCGTTCGGATCGGCCGGGATGAGATTCGTTTATCTCCCGCAAAAATTGAGCTGGCGCCCGGCGTCGACGTCGTGGCGGAAGGGACCGTGCGGCATTTTTCACCCCGCACGGGCAGGCGCCGCGAGGTTCTGAAGCCGCGCTATGACTTCACGGTCTATTCGCGGGAATTCAGCCTGGCGAACTTTTTGAAGTTCGCCCGGGCTCTGGGATTGAGGCAAGCGGAAGATTACCGGGCCGACGGCATTGGAGCTTTTACGTTGCACGCTAGCGGTTGGGCGTGGCCGTTGAGTAGACCGAAGATAACCGCCCGCGCCACGGTCCGCAGCGCCCGCCTGGTGATTCCCGGGCTGACTGAGCCCATCAATATCCCGCGGGCCCGCATTCAGCTTTACGGCCAGCAGATTATGGTGAACCCCTTTGTGGCCGTTATGGGGACAAGTGTTTTCTCCGGGTGGTTGATGCATGACGGGGCTTTCAAGGAGCCGTGGCATTTTAACCTCGCAGCCGACAAGCTGAGTATCGAGCAGGGTTCGCAGTGGTTTAACGCGACCAAGGATTACGGTTCGCCCTCCCTGTTTGAGAGGATTACGGGCATCAGGGACCTGCTGGGAACGCACC
Source organism: uncultured Acidobacteriota bacterium (assembly GCA_964459065.1). GTDB lineage: Bacteria > Acidobacteriota > Terriglobia > UBA7540 > UBA7540 > JAMCXS01. The sequence continues at coordinate 16,574 of CAYWMN010000006.1, forward strand.
GCCCCGCCTTCCGCCTGTTCAGCCGCCTGAAGGCCCAAGGGACCTTCACCACTCCCCTTGTGAGTTACCGCGACCTCGCCCTTCGGGATTTCATGGGGAGGGCGGCGATTAGCGGCCGGCGAATTCGGATCACTCACGCCACTTTTGCGGGCGCGGGGGGCCGCGGGACGGGAAACCTGGAAGTGGATTTACGGCAGGGCCCGGCGCGAATCAGCGGCACCGTAAGGACGGAAGGAACCCGGTTGCAAGCGTTCGCGGCCTATGCGCCGCCGGCGCTCCAGCACGTGCGGGGCCTTTGTTCGGCTACCGCCCACTTTAAGGCTCGCGGCCTTACCCGCCCGGAGATTGCGCGAAGCCTGCAGGCAGAGGCGGAGCTGAAGTTTGCGGATGTCAGCCTGGGGAATTTTGATCCTGTTAGTGCAATCGTCCACTACTCCGGGATCGACGTTTTTGAGACGGACCGCCAGCCGGCGCTGATTCCGTCCGCCGCAGCTCTGCTGAAGATTCGAAACCGGCGGGTGACGCTGAGCAAGTTTCCGGTGGAAGTTGCGGGCGCCGAGCTGGAGCTTTCAGGAGTCTATGGTTTTGACGGACGCGCCACGCTGCACGTTCACGCGGACTTGAGCGGTTTGCCGTCGCGTTGGTTTCGGACGCAGCCGCCGGTGGCAGCGGGCCATCCTCGATTGGCGGAGGTGCGCCTGGGCGGCACCTTGCGCCACTTGCGGACTTTGCCTGACATGCGGCTTTCCCAAAAATGATCATGAAACGGGGCGCTGCATCACTTGGCTGGAGTTACCTGGTGTTGAAGGGTGGGGTTGTGCAAACAGTGAAAACGGGGTTCAAATATTCCTTCCTGGCGGCCGTTATTCTTCTCCTGCCGGCAATGTCGGCGATCCGTCTTGGCTGGGCCGAAGCAAATCCCGCGGCGGCGGATGTTCAGGCCGCGGGCGGTCACTTATCGCGGAGCGCGGCGGTGGCCTTTCAGCGTAAACTGATGGAACTCTCGCAGCCCGCCTCTTCTCTCCCCACGACTCCCAAGCCCGTGGTGGTGACGGATACGGAAGTGAATTCCTACCTGAAATATTACCGGCAGCCTTTTTTGCCGCCCAGTGTCCAGGGCCTGACCATTCACTTTAAGCCGGCTGGAGCCTTTGGCAAAGCCCGAGTGAACTTTGACACTCTGCAGTCTGCCAAACCGACCTCCAACGACCTGGGGTCCAGGTTGATGGCCTCCATCTTTACGGGGACTCAGGAGGTTTCGGCGCTCGGAGTGATTGCATCCAGCAACGGAAGTGCTAAGCTGACCCTTCAGGATGTTCGCATCGGTTCGGTTGAGCTTTCTGACTGGCTGGTGAACTGGCTGCTCCAGACTTATGTGGAGTCCCAATATCACCTTGACCTGAGCAAGCCTTTTTTGTTGCCCGCGCAGGTCTCGCGCATTGATTTTGCTTCTGGAAAGGCCATCTTCGT
>CAYWMN010000006.1:18143-31928 GCA_964459065.1 uncultured Acidobacteriota bacterium
GTCTGCGGAGGGAGAAGCTCGATGGATCATTCGGGAGAAGTCCTGCTTGAGCTTTTCTTTATGTTTGCAGGGGGAAAGCTGCTGGCGGAGGTCTTTGAACGCCTTTGGCAGCCGGGGGTGCTGGGCGAGCTGATCGCCGGGGTTTTGTTGGGCCCTTCGTTGCTGAACCTGGTTCACGTTAATGACCTGACCCAGGGCCTGGCGGAGATCGGCGCGATCTTCCTGCTTTTTACCGTGGGGCTTGAAACCAAGCCTGGAGATTTGCTGGAGGTGGGCTGGACGGCCACCGTCGTGGCGGTGTTGGGCGTAGTGGTTCCTTTCTTTCTGGGCTTCGTGTACATGCGAGCCCTTTCCTACAACAGCATCGAATCCATTTTTGTGGGCGCGGCCATGGTGGCCACGAGCGTGGGGATTACGGCCCGGGTTCTGGCGGATCTGGGCGCGCTTTCGATCCGGGCCGCGCGGGTGATTCTGGCGGCAGCGGTGCTGGACGACATCCTCGGCCTGCTGGTGCTGGCCGTGGTCAGCAGTCTTTCCACCGGCCGGGTCCATTACGTCCAGCTGGGCATTGTCGCGGCCGAAGCGATTACCTTCGCTTTGCTGATGATCTTCTTTGCTTCACGGGTCATCGGCGTCTTTCATCCGCATGTCGAAAAGTTGCGGGCCCGGAACTCCGCTTTCATCCTTTCGATTATCTTGTGCCTGGGACTCTCCCTGGCCTCGGTGTACATCGGCATCGCGGCCATTGTGGGCGCATTCCTTGCGGGACTGGGACTGGCCGACCACAGCGACCGCTGGAAGCTTCGAGAAAACGCCCATCCGCTCAGTGAATTTCTGGCACCCTTCTTTTTCGTCATGCTGGGCGTGCAGGTCAACGTCCAGACCTTTGCAAAGCCCGGGATGATTGGTCTGGCGTCGGTGATTTGTATTCTGGCCATTGTCGGCAAGCTGATCGGCTGCGGGGTGGGTAGTCTGCGCCTGGGTTTCAAGGATGCTCTTCGCGTGGGGATTGGAATGGTGCCGCGTGGCGAAGTCGGGTTGATTGTGGCCGGTGTGGGTTTGACGTTGCATACCATCTCGGATGCGGTCTATTCCATCGTTCTGGTGATGAGCATGGTGACCACCCTGGTGGCGCCGCCGTTCTTGCGGATGGTTCTGCCGCCGCCGGCCTTGCCGGAGCCGAGAGACCGGAAGGATTCCGCGGCGGAAGAAGAGGGCGCCGCCGTCTGACGGCGGATTCGGAAAGACTCTGCACGCCCTCCGCGTTTTTTGGTTGCAGTGGCTTAAGCTCTGTCCTATTCTTGGCGTTCATCATTTCTTGCGGGGGGCTCTAATCCATGAAGGAATCAAAGGCTGGACGGCGCGAATTTATCAAGGCGGCGGGCGCAACCGTGGCGGCGCTGGGCGCTTCAGGAGGTTTGGACGCGAAGGAGCAGGCCTCGCCCCGCGATCCGGTTCCGTTGGCGCCTCCGACGAAATACCCCAAACTCGCACTGATCATGCATTATTCGCCGCAGAAGCTGGCCTTTGCCACCCAAGCGGGATACGAAGGGGTTGTGATCAAAGTCGGCAAGGGCTTCAATCCTTACGTCAGTGACAGCCAAATCGACAGAATCCTTGCGGCCTCGCGTGAAACCGGCTGCCGGATCATCAGCGTGGAATGCTTCTTTCTGCAAGGGAAAACCATCAACCATATCGCGCCCGACCCTGCCCAGCGCCGCTGGTCGAATGAGACTTTTATTCACGGCCTGGAGTTTGCCCACCGTTTGGGCTGCAAATTTGTGGGCGCTTTCAGCGGAGCGATTCCCGGCGCCAGCTTCGATCGCCAGGCGAAAGAACTGGCCGAGGTGTTCCACGAAAAATACCTGCCCGTCTGCGAAAAGTACGACGTTTCAATGGGCTGGGAAAATTATCCTTGCGAGACGAACTTTGCCACGGTTCCAGCCGCCTGGGACAAGGTCTTCGATTTAATTCCCAGCCGCCACTTCGGCATGGAGTTTGATCCCTCCCATCTGGTCCGCCAGTACATTGATCCTTATGAGGCGGCCTGGCACATCCGCGAACGCCTGCTGGCCATCCACCTGAAAGATACGGAAATCACGCAGCCGGTTCTGCAGCAAGTCGGAATTAACGGCAACGGCTGGTGGCGCTACCGCATTCCCGGCCAGGGCCTGATTGACTGGCCGAGGTTTATCACCGTCCTGCTGCAGGCGGGCTTTAACGGTGGCGCGGCGGTTGAGCACGAAGACCAATTCTGGAGCGCGCACGCGGAAAACGATGCGGACTTTCCCCAGGCGCGCAAGGACGGCTTTATCCTTGCCTCCCGTTATCTCCGGCAATTTCTTCCCGCGCGTTTAAGCTGATATGAACTGCTGGCTTCCCGTTCAGGCTTTCAGCCCCGCGGCAACCCCGGACCGAGCGGCGCCGGGGAGCCTGTTGCCACGGACTGCTGTGCTTTGCGAGAGGCTTCGAGCGGCGACTGCCTTCCTTCAGCAAAGGCGAAGCGTGCTCCTGGCGCTTTGCGCGATCCTCGCCCTATCGATTTGCGCAACAGCCCGGCAAAGCCCCTTTACTCTGGAACAAGTGATGAGCGCGGCTTTCCCCAGGGACTTAACGGCCGCGCCCCGCGGAGGGAAGGTCGCCTGGGTTTTTAACGCCGAGGGCGTGCGGAACGTCTGGGTGGCGGCGCCGGCGCGCCCCGGAGGCTCCTACACAGCCCGCCGCCTGACGGATTACAAGGCTGACGACGGCCAGGACATTGGCGAGTTGGCCTGGCTGCCGAATGCCCAGGCGATTGTCTACGTTCGCGGAGGAGACTTCGAAAACGGTGGGCCCTATCCGAACCCGCGCAGCTTGCCCGAAGGAGTCGAGCAGGATGTGTGGCTCGCGAGGCTGGGCGGCGGCGAGCCCCGGCTTCTGGGAGAAGGACATTCTCCGGCGGTTTCGCCGCAAGGCACGCGCGTGGCCTTCATCGACCATGGGCAGGTGTGGCTGGCCACAATCCCTCCTGGCTCAAGCGCCGTGCAACTGATTCACGCCCGCGGAAAAGCCGAATCGCTGCGCTGGTCGCCGGACGGCAAAAAGCTGGCGTTTGTGAGCGACCGCCGCGACCATCGTTTGATCGGCGTTTATGATTTCGCCGCCCGCGCCGTCCGCTGGATGGACCCGAGCGTTGATCTGGACGGCTGGCCCGTCTGGTCGCCGGACGGCAAGCAGATAGCCTTCATCCGCGTTCCAGCCTCGGAACACGACAGAATCTTCGGCCCGGAACCGAGCGGCCAGCCGTGGTCGATTCGCGTGGCCAGCGCGGCGACGGGCGTGGGCCGCCAAATTTGGAAAGCCCAGGCAGGGCCGGGAAGCGTTTTTCATCAGGTCAGCGCCCGGAACCAGCTATTCTGGGCCGCGGGAAACCGGCTGGTCTTTCCCTGGGAGCGGGACGGGTGGACGCATCTCTATTCGCTTTCAGCCGAAGGCGGCCGGGCCCGGCTGCTGACTCCCGGCGGCTTCATCGTTCAGGACGTCGCCATCGGTCCGCGCCGGCGGGAGCTGATTTTTAATTCCAATGAGAATGACATCGACCGCCGCCATCTCTGGAAGGAGCCTGTTGATGGCCGTGCGCCCACAGCCGTAACCACGGGAAGCGGTATTGAGTGGTCGCCGGTAATCGCGAGCAACGGCCGGATTCTGTTTCTTCACTCCGGCGCCAGGCGTCCCGCGCGCCCAGCCGTCCTGGAGCATTCCGGCCGAATGCGCGACCTGGTTCCCGGAGCCATTCCGCCGGATTTTCCGGCTCGCTGGATGGCAACGCCGCGGCCTGTGATGTTGACGGCAGCCGACGGGCTGCGAATTCACGGGCAGCTTTTTTTGCCCCGCAACGACGCCCGCGGCAAGCGGCGGCCGGCCATTGTTTTCCTGCATGGAGGATCGCAGCGGCAAATGCTGCTTGGCTGGCATCCGATGAATTACTACAGCAACGCCTACGCGCTAAACCAATATCTGGTGAGCCGCGGCTACATCGTGCTTTCCATCAATTACCGGGGCGGTAGCGGCTACGGTCTGGATTTCCGCGAAGCTCCGAAAATCGGCGCCGCCGGCGCAAGCGAGTTGAAGGATGTTGAAGCCGCAGGCCTCTATCTTCGCCGCCGCCCGGACGTTGACCCGCATCGAATCGGCGTTTGGGGCGGTTCATGGGGAGGATATCTTACGGCGCTGGCGCTGGCGAGAGCGTCGGACCTGTTTGCGGCCGGCGTGGACCTGGCGGGCGTTCACAACTGGAATCTCGAAATCCCCGCCTGGGTTCCAGCCGATAACCCGCAGCGGCAGCCGGCGGCCGAGCGCCTGGCCCTGGAGTCTTCACCGCTCGACTACATGAAGACCTGGAAGTCGCCGGTGCTGCTGGTTCAGGGAGACGATGACCGCAATGTTTCCTTCCGGGAAATGATTCAGCTGGTGGAAGCGCTGCGCCGATACCAGGTGCCGTTCCGGCAGATTGTCTTTCCGGATGAAGTTCACATTTTTCTTTTGCACTCCAACTGGCTCAAGGCCTTTCACGCCGCCTCCAACTTTTTTGACCGCTATCTGGGAGGTAAACCAGGCCGCAACCCTTAGGCCTGGTTGGGCACCCTCCTCGTACCGCAACCGTCAAAGCCCTTGCCGGAAGGCGTCTCCACGCGGAACATTCAGCCCGGCGGCGCTAATTTGAAAACTCGATGATAATGCCGTTGATTCGCTTGTTGAAGCCGGTAAAGTTGCCGAAGTAGGGCGAGGCGATGTTGTTGTAGATGGCCGTCGGATTCCGGTGGCTGGTGGTGTTGAGCGAATAAATGCCCAACCGGAAGGTATGGCCGGGGTGGATATGGAAAGGGATGGGGAGAGTTTTATAGATGCGCCAGTTCAAGGAAAAGTAGATAGGGTAACGCTCGGAGTTGGGCTTCCCCACATAATCCTGCAGCAGGTTCACGTTGGAGTAGGGAAACCCTGAGTGCAGGTCCACCGAGGGGCTCAGCGTGAGGCCCCAGGGCAGCTTGAAGTTCCCGAAGCCGGTCAGCCGGTTGGGAACGTCGGACGGCAGATTGGCATAGGCGTCGGGACGAATCACCGGCACCTGGAACGGCACGAAGATGTCATCAATCGTATTCAGGTTTCCCCTGCTGGAACTGCGCACGTAGGACAGGCTGAGGTCGGCGCTTTCGCTGGGACGGTAGTTCATGGTGAATTCGTATTCATGGTAACGCGATGAGCCCTGGTTTGAGAGCATCAGCATCGCCGCGTCGGGGCTCGTGACGGGGTTGATGACGAAGACCTTGGAGGTGTGGCTGTAGAGCGTGCTGGCCTCCAGGTTGAGGTGTTGAGAGATGCGCCGGGTGATTTGCACGCGCCATGTCAGGTTGTAAGGCGTGCTGCCCAGATGCGAGCAGCCGGGCAGGATTTCGAGCCCGCCCGCGCCCGCCCGGCTGCAGACGTTCTGGTAAGGGACTGAGGGTCCGATGGGCGAACTGTTGGGACCGAGCGGCGTGATGATCTGTTCGGGATTGGCGGCAAAGTCGGCGGCCAGCAGCGGCGTGCGGTCGTAAAACGTTCCAATGCCGCCGCGCAGGACGGTTTTGGCGCTTGAGTCCAGGGCGTAGACAAAGCCCAGGCGCGGGGCGAAGTTTGCGGACTCGCCGTTGGTTTGGCCGGAGGCCCGCAAGCCCAGCGTCAAGGCCAGCCGGTGGTTGAAGATCCAGTGGTCCTGGCCGAATCCCGCAAACTCGGAATCGGCTGCGGCCAGGCCGGCGGGGTCGGTGAAATCAATCCGTTCGGCCGCTGTGCCGTCGTTGCGAAGCAGCAGGACCGGGTGCGACTGCGTGGCGCCGTTGAAGTTCCGGTGGATAAAGTTGACGCCCCCGCTGAATTCATGTTTGCCCAGCCATTGCCTGGAGGGAAACCTGTAGTTGAACTGGCCTTGTTCCTGTTGTCCCGAGCGCCTCCAGTTGTTGAAGTAGTTGCCTCCAACGACGGTGGGGGTCAGAAGCATGTCCGCGGGGCCGTGGCCGTGGGCGTAGGTGTTGATGGAGATGTACTTGAAAAAGGAATTCAGAATGCCGCCCGAGCCGAACTGATGGGTGTCCGAGCCGTCAATCGAATAGCCGCGCTGCCCGCGGTCGGCCGTCGCGGGACGCGGGATGAGAGCGTTCAGATTGGCCCACTGGTAGCGCCTTGGAAACAGGTTGATTGCCAGGGACGCAATGTTCCGGGGCGAAAGGACAAACTGAAAGTTGGTGATGGAATTATAGCCCTGGATCTTTTTTTCATCGTTCGGCCAGGCGAGTCCGCGCACATTGGGCTTCCTCAGTTCATAGAGAAACGATTCCGCAAAATTAATCTTGCCTTTCCAGAGAGGGCCCCCAAAACGCATGCGGGGCGTGGCTCGGGCAAAGCCCACGATGTGCCCGGCTTTGCCGCGAATGCTGGGGTTGAGGTCGTGCATGACCAGATGCCATTGGCTGGGCGGCGGCTTCAGCGTGAGATCGGTCATGCCGCCCACAAAACCTCCGTATTGCGCCTGGAAGGGCGCTTTGTAGACGTTGAGGCTTTGGATGGCGTCGATCGGAACGTCGATGGAAAAGTTTCCCGTGATGGGGTCGACGGCCTGGGCGGAATCCAGCAACAGCATGCTCTGTCCTTCCGAGACGCCTTTAATAAAAATCTGGCCGTTCTGCATCCGAATCACGCCCGGGGTCACGGGCAAAACGCGCTTGACTTCCTGCTGAATCACGGGGATGGTCTGCAGTTGCCGGGGCTCCAGCGTTTGCGTGGGAGGCGTTGTGCTTTCCTGGGAAACCACGGGCACTGATCCCCGCACCTCGATCTGCTGCTGCAGTTGCTTGAGGCGCATGGGGAGGTTGACGGTAACGTCTTTTCCCGCCACCACCGTCACCTTTCGGACGAGCGTTTGAAAGCCTTCCAGCCCGGCCTCAAGCGTGTAGCCTCCCGCGGGGATTCCCGTGAATTCATACTTGCCGGTGTTGTCGGAATAGGCCGTGAGCGTCGGCAGTCCCGGCGCGTTGCCGGTCAGCTTGATGGCGACTCCGGCGAGGATGGACGATTGCCCGTTGGAACCAAATACCGTGGTTGCTCCATGCAAAGAACCCGTTGCCGCGGCCTGTGCCGCACGCAGGCCTGAACCCGCTGCCAGAAGACATAGGGCTGCGAACAACATCCCCAACTTTTGAGCCGGCCGCGCGCGAAAATGCCGCCGGCGAGGTTTGTCATAAGAACTCAAACGCATGAATTTTCTTTGCCGGTGCTCTGGCGCTGGCTGCTTGAATTTGAACAGTTTGAACAAGAAGACTCCGTCCCAGGGTGATTCCATCGAGCGTTTCCGATCGTGATCTGCTTTTGAGCTCTGCCGTTATCGCATGTCGGGTTCATGAAACCCGCGCAACTCCTTTGATGAATTTACTCGTCTTGAACCTCTCCGGGGTTTAGATTCAAGCGGCGCCGCCGGGGGCGGAAGCGTAAAACGCTGAAATTCCCCGTATGCTTGCCCACAATTATGAGATGAGGAAGACGCGCGAACGGATGCGCCTGCGTAAAAACTGGCCGCATCTTGCAGGTTTATAATAAGCCTTCGTTAACGGATTTCGCATGGCGATATTGGCAATTAATTCCGCCTGTTTCCCTTTGAGGGACGGCGGCAAGGGCACTCCAGGCGAATGCCTCACCCGCATCTTTATGCTACCAGTTCCGCGTTCGTGATGGCAACATTCGGCTGGCTCCCCGGCCGGGCGCACGGCCAAAAGCCCCCGGCGCGCGGCTTTCTTTTCAGTCAGATGGTGATTTCGGCCATTCGGTGTCTTTTGCCCGGCGCCTGGAATTACGATATTGATTTGACTTTAGCTTTCGACAGGTTGGACAATAAGGAACACCGGTCAAGCCGGTATCTAAGGGTCGCAGATTTCGTGGTTTGCCCATAGCCAGGCGGGAGGATGCTCGATGAGTGAGAGGGTGTTTATTTTTGACACAACGCTCCGTGACGGCGAACAGTCACCCGGCTGCAGCATGAATTTGCAGGAAAAGCTCGCCATGGCCCGCCAGCTTGACCGTCTGGGCGTGGACGTCATGGAGGCCGGATTCCCGATCGCCTCCCAGGGTGATTTTGAGGCTGTTACGGCTGTCGCGGCCGAGATTCGGCGGCCCTCCATCGCCGCCTTGGCGCGCGCCAACGAATTGGATATTGACCGCGCCTGGGAAGCTTTGAAGGGGGCGGCCCAGCCTCGCATCCACACTTTCCTGGCCACCTCGGACATCCACTTGAAATACAAGTTGCGCAAGACGCGCCAGGAAGTTTTAGAGATGATTTCCTGGGCCGTCGGCCATGCCAGGTCGCTGTGTCCTGACGTGGAGTTTTCTCCCGAAGACGCCGGCCGGACGGACCGGAGTTATCTGGTCGAGTGCTGCCATGCCGCCGTCGAGGCGGGCGCCACGGTGTTGAACTTGCCCGATACGGTGGGCTATTGCATCGAGCCGGAATATGAAAAGATCTTCGCCGACGTCAAGTCCCAGGTTCCCGGAATGGACAACGTGGTGCTCAGCACCCACACCCACGACGACCTGGGCCTGGCCGTTGCCAACACGCTGGCGGGCATTCGCGGCGGGGCTCGCCAGGTGGAGTGCACCATCAACGGAATCGGCGAGCGGGCAGGGAACGCGGCGCTTGAAGAAGTGGTGATGACGCTGCTGGTTCGCAAGGACGTTGCGCCGTATCACACCCAGATTCATACCGAAGAGCTTTATCCTGCCAGCCAGCTGCTTACGCGGCTGACGGGCATGATCGTGCAGCGCAACAAGGCGATCGTGGGCCGGAACGCTTTCGCCCATGAGGCTGGAATCCACCAGGACGGGGTCCTGAAAAACACCATCACCTATGAAATCATGTCCCCGGAAACGGTCGGCATGCCCTCGAACCACATTGTTCTGGGCAAGCATTCCGGCCGCCACGCGCTGGCCAAGCGCTATGAAGAATTGGGCTACCAGCTGACCAAGCCCGAGATTGAGCGCGCCTACAAAATGTTCACCCGGATGGCCGACCGCAAGAAGAACGTCTATGACGAAGACCTGATTCAAATCGTCAACGAAGGTTTTGGCGACATCCCCGAGCTCTATACGCTGAAGCTGTTCCAAAGCGTTACCGAGAGCGATGGCCGCTCCACCGTCACGCTTGAACTGGAGCGCGAGGGGCGCTCTTCCCGCGATTCCGCCTCGGCCTCCGGTCCTTGTGAAGCGGCTTTTCGGGCCGTGGATCGCATTACGGGCGTCGCGGGCACGGTGTCCGAATTTTCCGTGCAGACGGTTGGCGGCGGGGCCGATGAGTCCGCGGAAGTGCAGGTTCGCGCAAGGTTCGGCGGCAGGGAATTTGCCGGAAAAGTCGTCGGCCGCAACATTGTTGAGGCTGCCGCGCGAGCCTATCTGCAGGCGGCAAACAAAGGGGTTTATGAGATGGCGCGCGCTTCATCCGATTCTTCCACCAGCCGCGGCTCCCGTCCCGACGATGAAGTGGCGGATAAGGTCCTGCCCGGCGGCTACTGATCTCGTTCAGCTCCGCTTCAAAAAAAACATTTGTCTGCGGCCTGCCCATTGCCGCAAATGGCCTAAAACTGCCCCCACCTATTGTCTAAGTTATTGATTATAAATAGATTTCTCTTTTTGTTTGCACGCCGGGACGCCATTTCTTGAATTTCTCTTTTAAATTCAATAATATCTTGTGTTTTCAGGCATTATTCATGTAAGATATGCAGGTTCATATGCAAGGAATGTTCAAAATTGCTGTCCTTCCCGGTGACGGAATTGGACCTGAAGTTGTAGCCGAAGCCCTCAAGGTGCTGCGCGCCGTTGAGCAAGTGGTTGGCTCCCGGTTCCGCTTCCAGGCGGGTTTGATTGGGGGCTGCGCCATTGACGCGACGGCTGTCCCTTTGCCCCCGGAAACCATTTCCATCTGCAATCAGGCGCAAGCAGTGCTTCTGGGTGCTGTGGGCGGTCCCGCCTGGGATTCCCGGCGGCCTGACAACCGGCCGGAAGCCGGTCTGCTCCAGTTGCGCAAGCGCCTCAAGGTATACGTGAATCTTCGGCCTGCGCGGGTTCTCGACGCGCTGGTCAACATTTCCGCGCTCAAGCCGGCAATCGTTCGGGGAACCGATCTGGTAATTGTTCGGGAGCTGATGGGTGGAATTTACTTCGGCAATCCTCGCGGCATCTTTACCAAAAACGGCGAGCGCATGGGCGTCAACACCGAGGTCTACCGCGAGCACGAAATCGAGCGCGTGGCTCACCGGGCTTTTCAGTTGGCCCGCCTGCGCCGCAAAAAACTGACTTCGGTGGACAAGGCTAACGTGCTGGAAAGCTCCCGTCTGTGGCGCGAAGTCGTGACGCGCGTGGGGGCGTCTTACCGCGACGTGGAGCTGGAGCACCTTTACGTCGATAACTGCGCCATGCGTTTGATTGACCGCCCCACCAGCTTTGACGTTCTTCTCACCAACAACATGTTCGGCGACATTTTAAGCGACGAAGCCGCCATGCTGACCGGGTCCATCGGGTTGCTGCCTTCGGCGAGCCTCGGCGAGCGCACCGGCCTGTACGAGCCCGTGCACGGCTCGGCTCCGGATATCGCGGGCCGCAACCGCGCCAATCCCGTTGCCACCATCGCTTCGGTCGCCATGATGCTGCGCCATTCCTTCCGCATGGAGCGCTCGGCTGCGGCTATTGAGATGGCCATCGAGAAAGTCCTCAAGTCTGGCGCCCGGACTCCGGAGTTGCCGGGGAAAAAGCGCGCCGTGACGACATCCCGCATGGGCAATCTGATTGCCGAGCAAACCATCAAGCTGCTGAAGTCTCCACGCTTCCGTCCCGTGGCCAAACCGGCGAAAGCGGCCAAAACAGCCAAGAAACGTTCCTGACTGAATCCTCACCTGTTCGCTGCCGGCGAGGGCCCTGGGCCGCGCGGTTGCGGTGGGCGTCGTGCGAAACCTGATCTGATCAGGTTTCCAGTGCGAACGTCGGCTTTCTGGTTTTCCACTTTCCGCGCGTGAAGTCGGGGCACTCGACGGGCGCACCGCCGTTCTTAATGGACTGCTCGGAAAGCGGATTGATGACGCTCATCATCACAGAGTCGTAAACGTCGATGGGAGTCTGGGTTTTGTTGCGGACCGCTTCGAGAAAGAGGAATTCTTCCAGTCCGTCGGTGCCGCCGTGTCCGAAGGCGAGCTGATTGCCGGTTTTGCTCTGAGCCTTCGCCGCGCGTTTTTGCTCCTCCATCATTTTCCACCACGCGTGATCGTATTTCTTCTGGTAGGGGGGAAACGGCTCCCACTCTTCATATTTCGGGCTCCGTCCGTGCAGGTACAGGGCGTTTCGAGGTTCGTAGTAGACGCCTTCGGTCCCCTGGATCATCCAGCGGTTGTCATAGGGCCGGGGCAATTGCATGTCGTAGTTGATGACCACCGTATTTCCAATCTTGGTGCGGACCATCGAGGTGACAATGTCGCCTTGCGCATACTTGCGCCGGGCGTTTGGATGGTCGGGGCCGAACTTGGTGGCGAAGTAGTGGTTGATGCCAATTGACCGGGTGGCGAATGAGCAGACCTTGTCAAAGTAATCGCCGCTTCCGATGTTCATCCAGCTGATCACAGGTCCCAAGGCGTGGGTTGTATACTGGCTGGCGTTGTGTTTGACGAGAAATTCTCCGCTCCAGCGCATTTCGCCGTCGGGCGTAAAGAACCAGTGGTCGATGCAGTTGTGCGAGTGGGCGCAGTGGCAGTGTTCGATTTCGCCGAACAGTCCTGCGCGGATCATGTTCAGGATGGCCAGGTTGTCACGGCGGAAGCTCCAGTTCTCAAGCATCATACAGGGCACGCCGGTCTTTTCGTGCGTATTCACCAGGTCCCAGCACTCTTCCACCGTCAGCGCCACGGGCACCTCCACCGCCGGGTACTTGCCCGATTCCATCGCGCAAATCGCCATCGGGGCGTGCCATTGCCAGTAGGTGGCGATCAGCACCGCGTCGAGGTCGTCGCGGTACATCAGTTCCTGGTAATGGAGTTCGTCGCGCGAATAGCCTTCCGGGCGCTTCTGCCCGGCCTTTTCCACCAGGGCCTGCGCGCGATGCAGATGTTCCTGGTTGATATCGCAAATGGCGGGGATTTCGACGCCACCCATCCGGAGCAGGTTACGGAGGTGTGCCGTGCCGCGTGATCCCACGCCTACCATGCCCAGCCGGACCGGCTTTCGGGCGGGTGCGGCAAAGCCCCGCGCCAGTCCTGCTCCGAGCGTCGTCGCTGTGCTGATCTTCAGAAAGTCTCTGCGGTCGATCATGTCGTTGGTGTCCTTTTGTGAATTGAATCAGTCAGGTGACACTTACACCAATACGGTTGGAGTGTCAACCGGAACGGTAAAAGACCCGACGTTGGCCTGCTGGAAAGGCGGACCTGCCGTCTGGGGCAGAATGGCAGTCTGCATTCGGGAGATTTAGGAGTACAATACGGCGTTATGGCTACTGACGTGAAGCAGGGTTCAACCACAGTGCTCCAGTTGCGGAACCACATTCCGATTTCGGGTCCGGCGCGGCGCGAGCCGGAGGACGGAACGTCCTCGCCGATGCGGGTCTCGCTGGGATTTGAGCCCGCGTGGTTTCACCTCCGCTGCGGCGTGGACTTTTCTGAGCGCTGGCATCGCGACCCGCTCTACCGTTACCGCTCGCTCGAACGGATGCAGGCGGAGTTGTGCCGCGCCTTTCCGGAAGTCTCATACTGGAAGAAAGGTTCGGTGCAAGACCTGGCCACGCTTTCCGGCTGCTACGGCTCCTGCGTCATCCCCCACCTGTTCGGCGCGCCCATCCGCTACGGCGCCGACCGCTGGCCCGCCCTGGAGCCGGGCCATAGGCTTTCTTTGCAGGACGTGGAACAACTGGACGCGGACCGCTTGCTGGCCGCTCCCTTTGTGGACGAGATCTGGGAACAGATGGATACGATCGAGCGCGAATGGGGCGCCATTCACGGCTACCTCAACTGGCAGGGCGTGCTCAACAACGCTTTCCAGTTGCGCGGGGAGGACATCTTTTTTGATATTCTCGACCGCCCGGAAGTAGCCGACTACTTTTTCTCCACCATTGCCCGGGTGATGATCGGGCTGGCCGAGAAAGTGCAGCAACGCCAAAGGGAGTCCGGCTTTTACATTAACCAGCTCTCGGTCAGCAATTGCACGGTCAACATGGTTTCTCCCGAGACCTATGAGCAATTCCTGTTGCAGTACGACGAGCGCATCGCTCTGGCTTTTGAGCGCTTCGGCGTCCACACCTGCAACTGGAACATCACACCCTACATCGACGTCCTGCGGCGGCTGCCCAAGCTGGGTTACATTGATATGGGCATGGAATCGGACATGGCCCGGGTGAGGGAAGCGTTTCCTCACGCCCGCCGCGCCGTGCTCTATTCCCCCGTCAAGTTGCAGGAAGCGCCTCTTGATAAAATCTCCGAAGACTTGGAGGCCATTCACCACAACCTCGCGCCCTGCGACGTGGTCCTGGCCGATATCCAGTTTTCCACTCCCGACGAGCGCATCAAAGACGTGCTCGCCATTTGCGCCGAACTCGAAGCGCAAGAAGACTCCGACGATTAGAGCAAGCTCGTAGCACGGATCTTCAGATCCGCGGCTTTTGATTTTCCTTCGCGGGCCTGTGTTTTACGCGCCACCCTCTCCCTTGGCGAGCCGCTGGCCGCGGTGTGCGGCTGGCCGGCTGAGGGAATTGACTTG
>CAYWMN010000007.1:0-31545 GCA_964459065.1 uncultured Acidobacteriota bacterium
CTGCACCATCTTCTCCCGCGCCTTGCGCCGCTCAATGGTATCGGGGGCGGTTTCGGATGCGGAGCGGGCCGGCGCCATGGCTTGAAAAATCGGGGGATCAATCGCGGCAGGGAACAGGAAGGGAAGCGCGACCACAAGCCAGAACAGCCTTTGTGGAAGGGACGTGATTCGCATACGCCACCTCTGTTGTTATTATATCGCTGAGCCCGGCAAATAGAACCGGGCCACTCCAGCAAAAGCTCCTTCAGGCTGCCGCTTCCGGTATGATAGGCGCAGGGATTCCTGAGACGGAGACAATCCATGCCGCCCACTCTTCGACGCGAACTCACCGTGGTGAGCGCCACCGCCCTGGTGGTCTCCAATATGATCGGCACAGGCGTTTTTACGACCACCGGCTTTTTGGCGTCTGACTTGGGCAATGTCGCCCTGGCGCTGGGGATTTGGATCTTGGGCGGCGTCGTCGCCATGGCAGGCTGCCTGGTTTACGCAGAGTTGGGCGTCAACTTTCCGCGCTCGGGCGGCGAATATGTTTATCTGCGCGAGGCCTGGGGACCCGGCTGGGGCTTTTTGAGCGGCTGGGTGTCATTCTTTGCCGGGTTTTCGGCTCCCATCGCGGCGGGAGCTTTAGCTTTCTCGGCTTACCTCAGTTATTTCTTTCCGTCACTTGCTCCGGCCGCCGCAACCCCCATCGCTTCGGGCTTCGGTTGGCTGCATCTGGGCAACGGGCAGCTTTTAGCGATAGGAATCCTGATCGTTTTTGCCGGGGTCAATATCCTGGGCATCAAGCAGGCGGCAAACTTACAGAACCTGCTGACGCTTCTCAAACTCGCCGTCCTGGCGGGTTTCTTGATCCTCGCTTTTTCCATCGGCCAAGGCCATTGGCATCACTTTGCTGAAAACGCCACCCGCGCCTCCACCCACAGTCTTTGGTTGCAGTTCGCCGTCTCATTAACCTTTGTGATGTTTGCCTACAGCGGCTGGAATGCGGCGACTTACGTGGCCGAAGAGATTCAGTCGCCCGAGCGAACTCTCCCGCTGGTGATGGTGATTGGGACGGCGCTGGTGGCCGTGCTCTATGTGGCCTGCAACGTCGCTTTCATTTACGCGCTGCCACTCCAGGACCTGAAAGGCGTCCTGGCAGTTGGGTCAAAAACAGCCCAAGCGCTGTTCCAGGGCAGCGGCGGAGCGATTTTCAGCGGCATGATGGCCGCCGCGCTGCTTTCCTGCGTCAGCGCCATGATGATTGTGGGGCCACGGGTTTATTACGCCATGGCGCAGGACGGCTGTTTTTTCTCCGCGGCCGCTCGCATCCATCCACGCCGGAGAACGCCGATTGCAGCCATTCTGTTCCAAACAGCCGCTTCGGCCGTCCTGATCGCCACCGGAACCTTTGAAGCGCTCATCTACTACATCGGGTTCCTGCTGGTACTGTTTGCAGCCGTGGCCACAGCGGGAATTTTCCATTTGCGGAAAAGGCCGGGTTGGAAGAAGCTCCGCGCCGTCGATTACTGCTATCCTTTGGTGCCGTGGGTTTTTCTTCTGGCCGGCGCCGGCATGCTGATCTCGACCATCCAACTCCGGCCCCGCGAGTCGTTTTGGGGATTGGCCACCGTGGCGCTGGGAGCTACGTTCTACTGGTGGCGCAACCGCCGGAAGCCGGTGTAGGGAAAAGCCACGGGCGGGTCGAATAGTATATTAAAACGGAAACACGGGTGGAAAATTCGCTCATGCAGAAAACCCTCAGCCACGTCGGGGCGCCAGTCGAATTCCAGCCAACCTGCCGGAACCTTTTTGCCGCTTTGCTGCTGGCGCTGGCGGCGGTTTCAACCGCCGCGGCGCAATCCGCGCCCATTCGTTACCGGCTTGACCTGCGGAATCCCTCGTTGCATTTAGTTCGGGTCACCATGACGGTTCCTCAAGCAGCGGCTGGAACCCAATTGCAATTTCCGGCCTGGAACAACCTTTACCAGATTCGCGATTTCGTCCGCGACGTCCAGCAGGTTACGGCGGCCTGCAACGGCAAGCCCTCGCTCCTGCGCCGCGTGGACATGGACACCTGGCAAAGCACCCGGGCTTGCGGCAGTCTGAAGATTGATTACTCGGTTTACGCCGATCAGGACAATGTTTTCTCCAGCGTCCTTAATGCCCGCCGCGCGTTTCTCAATTTCGCCCTCCTGCTTTTTTATCTGCCTCGCGAGCGCAGCCGCCCGGTGCACGTCCGCTTTATCCTGCCGCAGGGCTGGAAGCTTGCCACGATCTTAAAGAACTCCCGCCAGCCGGGCGTCTATGAAGCGGCCGATTACGACCGGCTGGCCGACAGCCCCGCCGAGGCCGGAAGCTTCCAGGAATACGACTACCGGCAAAAGGGCGCGACATTCCGAGTGATCGTCGACGGCAGCCGAAACCTTTATTCACCGCGACGCGTGGTGGCCGCGGTCAAAAGAATCACCGGCGCTGAAACCGCTCTGATGCGGGACGTCCCGTTCCGCCGCTATACGTTCTTTTATTATTTTCCCGAGTCGGGCGGAGGCGGAGGAATGGAACACCGCGACGGCACCGCCATCAGCATTTCGGCCGACGATATGCGCGAAGGTCTCTACTCACTGGAAGCCACCACCGCCCACGAATTTTTCCACCTGTGGAATGTGAAACGCATCCGGCCCAAAGGTCTTGAGCCCATCGACTACATCCACGGAAACGATACCAGCGACCTGTGGTTTTCCGAAGGCTTCACCAGCACCTACGCCGAACTGATGCTGTTGCGCACGGGGATCATCGGCCGAAAGTTTTTTTATGATCACATTGCTTCGCAAATCGCAGAACTGAAGTCGCGCCCGGCAAGGCATTTCCAGAGCGCCGAGCAAGCCGGCCGCGAAGCCTGGCTTGAGAAGTATCCCGACTACTTCCGGCCGGAACGAAGCATTTCCTATTACAACAAGGGTGAATTGCTCGGTTATTTGCTCGATCTGGCCATCCGCCACTGGAGCGGCAACCGCCACAGCCTCGACACCGTCATGCGGCGATTAAACGAGGACTACGCCAAGCGCGGCCGCTTCATCGACGATAGCGGCCTTGAAAAAATCATCACCAACCTTGCCCCGGGCTTCGATTGCAAAGCTTTTTTCCGCGACGACGTCGATGGAACCCGCGACCTCCCCTACAACACCTACCTTGGCGATGCCGGCTTGCGGCTGGAAGCCCGGCAGGCGAAAGTGGCGGACTTGGGCTTCCGCGCGCTCAAGAGCTTTATCGGCCCGGTGAGCGTGGATTCAGTGGAACCGGAAAGCAATGCGCAGGCAGCGGGACTCAAATCCGGCGACGTTCTCCTCAAAATGAATGGGGTCGAGTTAACCTGGCTTCCCGATGAAGACGCGGGCGAACTGCATCCGGGCGAGCGGGTGCGGTTCATGGTCCGGCGCGGCCGGCGCACGTTTCCGCTGGAATTCCGGCTGGGATCAAAGATTGCAACAACCTATCGTGTGTTGGAAATCAAGCACGCAAGTCCTGACGAGCGCCTTGTCAGAGCAGGATGGCTGAAGGGCGAAACCACGACCGACGAGGACGCGCAAAACCGATGATTCGAACCCTCTGTATGCTGGCAGCCGTGAGCCTTTACGTCGTGGCCGTCGGGCTCCCGGCGCTGCTCGCCTCCGTCATCACGGGGAATAGCGATTATGTTTATAACGCCAGCGTTGCAGGGGCGCGAATGGGCCTGCGCGTGGCCGGGATCAAAGTGCTTGTGGAAGGCCGGGATCGAATTCCGGCCGGTCGCGCCGTCGTGTTCATGTCCAATCACCAGAGCAATTGTGACCCGCCCGCTCTGGTCGCGAGTCTTCCTCCGGTCCTGATCCTGGCCAAAAAGGAGCTCTTTCGCCTTCCCGTCCTGGGGCGCGCCATGCGGCTGCGGGGGTTTGTTCCCGTGGACCGCAAGAGCCGCGAACGGGCCATTGCAGCCGTTGATCGAGCCGCGGAGTCCCTTAAACAGGGGGCTTCGTTTTTGGTGTTTCCAGAAGGAACCCGAAGCCCCGACGGCAGGCTGCAAGCCTTCAAGAAAGGCGTTTTTGTGATGGCCATCAAGGCGGGAGCGCCCATTGTGCCCATTTCGATTTCAGGCGGCAGCAGGATTATGCGCAAGGGTGAATTCCGCATCCATCCGGGAACGCTTCGGATTACCATCCATGACCCGGTTCCCACCGCCGGCACCGGCCTCAAGGACCGCGCCGCAGTGGTGGCCCAGGTGCGCCGGGCCATTTCCGCAGGGCTCAGGCCCGATGAGCAGGACCGGGAAGAAGCGGCCAGCTAAGCAGGTACGGTTTCAGTCGCCTGCCTCTTGCGAATCGGACCGGCTGAAATAGCGGCGCGTGGCCGCGTAAATTTCCGGCAGTCGGGCATAGGCGGCCGAGCATTTCAGCCATCGCGAGTTATCAATGGCCGGAGAGCCGGAAATGATTCGGTCGCGTTTTACGTCGGCAGGAATTCCGGCCTGGGCGGTGGCGATCACATTGTCCCCGATGGTCAAGTGGCCGGCTACCCCCACCTGACCCGCCAACACCACGTTGCGTCCCACCTTGCAGCTTCCCGCCAGGCCCGACTGTCCGCAGAGCAGGGTATTTTCGCCGATATCGCAGGCGTGCCCCACCTGGACCAGATTGTCGACCTTGACTCCCTGCCGAAGCCGCGTCTCACCCACCGTTGCGCGGTCAATGCAGGCATTCGCCTGAATCTCAACGCCGTCTTCAATCACCACGGTTCCAGCCTGCACAATTTTGTAGTAAGAGCCGTCGGCCTGGCGGGCAAAACCGAATCCATCGCCGCCAACCACCGCCCCATTTTGCACCAGCACGTTATTGCCGATCGTAACGTTCTCACGCACCACGGCGTGCGAGTGGGCAAAAAAGTTGTTCCCGATCCTGGCGCCGCTGTAAATCATGACGTGACCTTTAAGAACGCAATCGTCACCCATTTCAACGCCTTCCTCAATCACCACGTAAGGGCCGATGGAGGGTTTGCGTCCGATCTTGACGCCTGAGGCGATGACAGCCGTGGGATGAATGCCCGGCAAGGGGCGAAGGGGCGGCGCAAAAAGCTCCAGAGCCCTGGCAAAATCGAGATAGGGGTTGGCAGAGCGCAGCGCCGGACGCCCAGGATCGGGCTCGGACGGCGATAAAATGACCGCGGCCGCTCGAGTCGTTTTCAATTTCCGCCGATATTTAGGATTGGAAAGGAAGGTCAGGGATGAGGGTCCTGCCATCTCGATAGGTTCAATTGCTGTGATTTCAAGATCTTCGGGACCCTCCAGCTGCGATCCCAGCTTTGCTGCAATATCGCCGAGTTTCATGTGTCGAGCTCCTTCTAGCGTCAAGGAATAAAGCCGGCCGCGGAACAGGCGGTAAAAGCTCAGATTGCAAGGTTATCAGGGGAGGCCGCGGGTAAGCAATGGGCCTTGGTGAGTCAGTAGTACGGAAGTCCTCTTGCCTTGTCGCGGGCCAAGGTCCAGACTGGCTACAAGTGAGCGTCTGATCTCCCGAGCCCTTCGTCCTTCGTGCTAAACGGTGGATCAGGAAAGCGGAGTACAACAAATTTCTGGCAGCAGGTTGATCATGATGACGAGACAGCAACGACGAGGTATCCGCGCAGGGACACGAATCCCCATCGAACTCCCCGTCAGCATGCGCTGGAAGAGCCCGATGGGAACTGAACGTCTTGCGGTAGCAAGAACCGGCAATATGAGCGGCAACGGGCTTTTTATTCAAACGCCCCTCCGCTTGCCCCCCCAAACAAAGCTGCAATTGACCGTAGCGCTTCCGCGGGAAATCGTCAAAGCTGGCGTTCAACTAGCCTGCCAGGGGCGCGTCGTTCAGGATAGATCTCAGAGGAATATTTCGGGAATCCTCGTGGTGATTGACGACTATGAATTACGGTGAACAGACCTTCCGGCTCAGCTGTGGACGCTCCTCCGGCCAGATCGCAGCAACCCTCCTTCCCGCCCCGGCAGTGCAGACCGGCCTTGAGGGCGAATTCCCGCCCAGCGAAGCGAACCTGCTGTTGGGAGCGCTGAAACATTGCCCAAACCCACAAAAATGCGGCAGCGAGCAAAGAAAAGGGTCAAGGTGCTCATCGCAGACCGTGAAAGCATCTTCCGCCTGGGGCTGAAGAAGCTCTTAAGCCTTGAGGATGACCTGCGCGTGGTGGCGCACGCGGATAACGCCTCACAAACCCTGGCAATGGTGGAAGCTTTCAGGCCCGACCTGGTGATTGTGCAGCAGGAAATCGCCCTCGATGAAGATTGCGTGGTAATAGGAGAAATTTGCCGGCAATTGCCCGCATGCCGGGTGGTTGCCACTGCGTCAGTGGTTTCTGAAGGCGCGGCCCGGCAAGTGGCACTGGCTGGAGGCTCCGGCCTGATCTCAAAAGCCGACACCCCCGAAGCTTTTGTTGAAAGTGTCCGGAGGGTTCTGGACGGAGAAAACATTTTGCCGGCAACCCAGCCGCCGCAGGGAACCACGCCTATTGCCGACGGCGACGGCGGCCGAAGGCGCCCCGTAGATACCCTGACCCACCGCGAAAAATCTATCGTGAGCTGCCTGACCCAGGGCTGGAGAAACCGTGAAATTGCTGCGCACCTGAAAATTACCGAGCAAACCGTGAAGAACCACCTCCGCTCGGTTTTTGACAAAGTTGGGGTTTCGGACCGCCTGGAGCTGGTTCTCTACGCGATCCACAAGCACCTGGAGCTTCCAGCTTTGGGAAAATAGCCGGAGGCCACCCCGCCAAACCATCCCGGCTCACAAACAGGATTAGGCCCACCTTACGGCTCCCAGAGGTGACTTTTAATTAGTTGAAAATCCATCTTGGCCTTGACAAACGGCTTGTGCTAAGATGCGGTTCGACTTAAGCCTTTCGGGCGCCTGGGCATGCTACTTCACAGATCGGAGTATCGAAACGGGCTTCCAAGTAATTTGACGGGCAAGACCACGACACCAAACGTAATCAGGCACTGGAGATTGTGCCCCTAATAAGTTGATTGCAAAGCATTAAGCTCTTTGCTGGTCCATTTCTGATAAGGAGGCAATGCTGACCACGCCTGGTTTGCCAGCCAAGTTTTCCCCTGAAATTCTCAGTTTCCTGGACTATGCCCGGGTTGAGAAGGGGCTGGCCTCGAACAGCATCGAGGGCTATCGGCGCGATCTTGAGAAATTCGCCCTCTTCATGCAGAAGTCCGATCTTGACTGGGACCGGGTACAGCGAGAGAACATTCGCCAGTTTCTTGAGCTGTTGTACCGCCAGGGGCTGAGCGCGCGCTCGGCCGCAAGGCATTTGGCGGCGATCAGGCACTTATTTCAGTTTCTGGTAAAAGATGGGAAGCTTGCCGTTGATCCCGCCCGGGAAGTCGAAGCTCCCAGGCTGGATCACACACTGCCCAAGTACTTAAGTTTCCAGGAAGTTGAAGCCTTGCTTGCCCAGCCCGATGTTTCCACGGCTACAGGGCTTCGGGACCGCGCCATGCTGGAATTGCTCTACGCAACAGGCATGCGGGTTTCCGAACTGATTTCGGTCCAGCAGGAGGATTTGGAACCCAACCTGGGTATTGTCCGCTGTCTTGGCAAGGGAAGGAAAGAACGGTTGATTCCCGTTGGGAAGTCGGCGCTCAGGGCGGTTGAAGCTTATCTCAGGCAGGGACGAAGCAGCTTTGTGAAACGGCCTGGAGTCCGATCCTTGTTTCTCAATGCGCGGGGTGGCGAGCTTTCCCGCGTGGGTTTCTGGAAGATTCTGCGGGCTTACGGACTCAAGGCCGGGATTCACACGCCGCTCACCCCTCACATGGTACGGCACTCGTTTGCAACCCACTTGCTGGAGCGGGGCGCCGATTTGCGGTCGATTCAGACGATGTTAGGGCACAGCGACATTTCGACGACCCAGATCTATACGCACGTTATTAAGGAACGATTGCGACAAGTCTATCAATCTCATCACCCGCGAGCCTGAGAAAGGAATCGGCTCCATCCGGGTTGTGGGAATGTGCAGGTACACATGACTGACTATAACTTCTTGATGGAGAGCCGGCTTTCCCCGGCGCAATCCCAGGTGCTCAACAACCTCATCCGGATTGCTCACGCCGAGGAACTGAACCTATATCTGGTGGGCGGCGCGGTACGCGACATGACGTTCGGGCGCACGGCGGTGCGGAATCTGGACTTTGCCCTGGAAGGGGACATCCAGAAGATCCTGCGCCATATGCGTTTGGGAAAGGCCGCGGCAAAAAAGCAGGGGAAACGCGTCCCAGGCGGGGACTTGACCGCAGCCGAAGTCAGCCGCTCGGAAATCCTGCCGCGCCAACGGGTTGCGCGAATCTGGTTTGCCAACGGCACCCGCGCCGAAATCGGGCAATGCCGCCAGGAGACTTATACCTCGGCAAACCGCCCTCCCACAATCACTCCAGCCACGATTTTTGAGGATCTAAAGCGGCGGGATTTCGCCCTCAACGCCATGGCAATCTCGCTGCATCCCAACTCGCGGGGCCTTCTCTTGGATCCCAAGAACGGTGTTTCGGACATCGAACGAGGGGAGATTCGCGCCTTGCACCCCCGGACTTTTATCGAGGATCCAGTTCGGATCTATCGCTTGCTGCGGCTGTGTTTTCGTTTTGATTTCAAGCCGGAAGAAAAGACCCAGCGCCGCCTTGAAGCCGCGCTCGAACAGCGGGTGTGGACCAACCTTTCCGCGGAAAGCCAGGCCAACGAACTCCGGGCCGTCCTGCACGAAGACGCTCCCGACCGGGTTTTGAAGGTGTACCAGCAACACGGAATCCTGGCCGGCCTCGACCGCAATCTTGCCAAGGTTCCTTACGACCGGTTCCGAAAGGTGCACGGAGTCGCCCGCAAGCTTCCGGGCGCCGATCCGTTTCTGCTGCATTTCAACTGCCTGGTGGGCAAGATGAGCGGCCCGGTCAAAAAACGTCTTGCCCAAAAGATTCTGGGCGACGCCAAAACCACAAAGTTCGCCCTGAGTCTGGAGAGCGAAACCAAGAAGGTGGCGCGCGTCCTGGGCAGCGCCAAATGCGCCCGGCCCAGCCAGGCTTATAAGCTGCTTTCCGCGCAACCCCGTCCTTTGTTGCTCTTCTTGCTCGCCTACCACCCCCAGGCGAAGATTCAGAGCCGGGTGAAGCACTTCCTGGTAAAGGCTCCGGAAGTGCGGGCGCGTCTGCCGCGCCAGGAACTGATGGCGCTGGGAGTTAAGCACGGACCCGCCTTCGAGAAAATTATAGAGCGGATCTTCGTCGATCAGCTGGATGGAAAGCTCAGGTCGCATTCGCAGCTTGAAAAGGAACTTCGCGCCCTGGCCGGAATCAAAGAACCCGTGGCCAAACCACCGCGACCAAAGCCCGTCCGGCCCAAAGTCCCCCAGAGCAAGCCGCAAAAGAAGCAGCCGAAGAAAGCCCCGCAGCCTCCTCAACCCAAAGCGGCAAAGCCTCAACCGAAAAAAACGGTTAAGCCTCCCAAGCCGAAAAAGGCAACGAAAGCCCAATCCTCAAAACGGCAGAAAACGGATAAACCTCTGAAGTCCAAAGCACCCAGGCGGTTGCTGAAGAAGAAGATATCGAAGCCAGATCCCAAAACCAAACGGAAGACCGGCAGAAGAAAATAGAGGAGTTTCGCCCGCAGTCTCGACGGCTGACAAGCGGAATGGGGCTGAGCAACCGGGCGGGGAACTGGCCCCGGAAGCGATGCCCCCATACGCCTGCGAAATTATGCTATGCTCGGAAACGTTAATCCACAGGGGGTGAAGAATTATGGGTAAATTTATCTTCGGCCTTATCATCGGCATCTTACTAGTTCCTGCCGGTTTCTATTGGTATACGAGTTCCGGGCGTGCACCCGTAGCAACGTCAGCGGCTCCCATGCCGTTTGAAACGTTTTTTGCAAAAACCGCCCTCCGTGCCAAGGTGCGGCGGGAAGCGCCGAAAACCCACTCAACCACCGGAACCGAGGGCGAGTATCTGGCGGGAGCGCAAGTTTATCGGCACAACTGCGCCCTGTGCCACGGCCTGCCGGGCAGGCCCGTCTCAGGAGTTGCGAAAGGCGAATTCCCACCGCCGCCTCAGTTGCTTCAGCCGCGTCAAATGGTCACGGACGACCCCGTGGGCGCAACCTACTGGAAAGTTAAGCACGGAATTCGGCTGACGGGCATGCCGGGATTTCACGCCACGCTCACTGACGAGCAGATCTGGAATGTCAGCCTGATGCTGGCCAACGCCGACAAACTGCCGGCCGACGTCAATCAAGCGCTGCAAGCCCATTCTGGGCCGCCGCGGGACCACGCCGGCGCCACAAAACCCGTAACCTCTCATCGCCCGTCAAAATAGGACCCGAGGCCGCTGGCGGCTCCGGCAGTAGGGCTTCCGTCCCTTGGCCGGCTTTCGTCCCTGCGGCGAGCGCCGGCGGTGGGGTGGCTGGCCGCGCTCGGTCGCAGCCGGCGCACAATCCGTCTTTGCAAACAACCACGGCGAGGACGGAGGCGAACTCGTCTCAGTTTTTTGGTAGAATAGATCGAAATGGCTTCCTCAAATTTTGTTCATCTGCATTTGCACACGGACTATAGTCTGCTCGATGGCGCTTGCGGCATCGGCAAGGTGCTGGACCGCGCCGTTGAGCTCAAAATGCCGTCGGTGGCCATCACCGACCACGGCAATCTGTTTGGCGCCGTCAAGTTTTACAACGCGGCACTGAAGCGCGGCCTCAGGCCCGTCATCGGCTGCGAAGTCTACGTGGCCGGAACCAACCGCTTTGACCGTTCACCGAACGTCGACCGCCCCAACCACTTTGTGCTGCTCTGTGAAAACGAGCGCGGCTACCGCAACCTGGTGAAATTGGTTTCCGCAGCCTACACGGAAGGCTACTATTACAAGCCCCGAATCGACAAAGACCTGCTGGCGCGCCACTCCGAAGGCTTGATCGGCCTTTCCGCCTGTCTGCGCGGGGAAGTCGCCGTGGCGCTTTCGGAAGGCCGTTATGAGGCGGCCAAGCAGTCGGCCTGCGACCTGCAAGACATCTTTGGCAAAGGGAATTTCTTCCTGGAGATTCAGGATCAGGGCATGGATGAAGAGCACAAGATCAATCCCGACCTTGTGCGCCTGTCGAAGGAAACCGGCATCCCGCTGGTAGCCACCAACGACTGCCACTACATCACCAAAGAGGACGCCCGCGCCCAGGAAGTGCTGGTCTGCATTCAGACGGGCAAGACTTTAAGCGATCCCAATCGCATGAAGTTCCCCACCGAGCAGTTCTATTTCAAGACCTACGAAGAAATGGCGGCGGTCTTCTCCGAACTTCCGGAGGCGGTCACGCGCACGGTGGAAATCGCCAGCCGTTGCGACGTCCACCTGGAAGAGAAGGAACACGTTTTCCCGCACTTTGAAGTCCCGCCGGGCGAGACGCTCGACACCTTTTTTGAGCGGGTCACCCGCCAGGGATTCGACGTGCGCCGCAAGCGGCTGGAACAGCTTCAGGCGGCCGGACGCCTGAGCCATCCGCTCGAAGCCTACGAAGACCGCCTCAATTTTGAGCTCGACCTGATCAAGCAGATGCAGTATGCGGGCTATTTCCTGATCGTGTGGGATTTCATCCGCTTTGCGCGCGAAAAGTGCATTCCCGTGGGGCCGGGGCGAGGGTCGGCCGCGGGCAGCCTGGTTTCTTATGCGCTCCACATCACGGACGTCGATCCACTCCAGCACGACCTGCTGTTTGAGCGCTTCCTCAATCCCGAGCGGGTCACCTTTCCCGATATCGATATCGACTTCTGCATGCGCCGGCGCGGCGAGGTGATCAACTACGTCACGGAAAAATACGGCCGCGAAAACGTCAGCCAGATTATCACCTTCGGAACCATGGGAGCCAAGGCCGTGATCCGCGACGCGGGGCGCGCGCTCGACATGCCTTTTGCGGAAGTCGACAAAATCGCCAAGCTGGTTCCGAACGTTCTGAACATTTCGCTCGACGAAGCCATCAAGCAATCGGCCGATATGCGCCAGATGAAGGACCAGGACGCGCGCGTAGCGGACCTGCTGCAGGTGGCCGGACGCCTGGAAGGCTTTGCGCGTCATGCTTCAACGCACGCCGCGGGGGTGGTCATCTCGCCCCAGCCGCTGCAGGAAATTGTTCCGCTTTATAAGAGCAGCAAAGACGAAATCACCACGCAGTACGCGATGGACGATCTGGAAAAGATCGGGCTGCTCAAAATGGACTTCCTGGGCCTCACCACGCTCACGGTTCTCGATGATTGCCTGAAGCTGATTGAGCAGACCCGCGGCGAAAAACTCGACCTCGAAGCTTTGCCCCGCGACGACAACGAAGCCTACGAGCTGCTCAGTAAAGGCCTGACGGCCGGCGTCTTCCAGTTTGAAAGCCGCGGTATGACGGACATCCTGCGGCGCGTGAAACCCAGCCGCCTGGCGGACCTCACGGCCTTGAACGCGCTCTATCGTCCCGGCCCCATCCAGGGCGGCATGATCGATGACTTCATCGCGCGCAAGACGGGCCGCAAGCGCGTCACTTACGACCTTCCGGTGCTCAAGCAGATCCTCGACGAGACCTACGGCGTCATCGTCTACCAGGAACAGGTGATGCAGATCGCCGCCGCCGTCGCCGGCTTCAGCCTGGGCGAAGCCGACGTTCTGCGCCGCGCCATGGGCAAGAAGAAACACGAAGTCATGGTGACCATGCGCGAAAAGTTCATGGCCGGCGCCAAAAAGAACAAGGTGCCCCCCAAGAAGGCCGAAAAGCTCTTCGACCTGATGGCGCAATTCGCCGGTTACGGATTCAACAAGTCGCACTCGGCCGCTTACGCCCTGGTTGCCTATCACACCGCCTATCTGAAAACCCATTACTCGGTGGAATTCATGGCGGCGCTGCTCACATCCGAAATCGGCAATCCCGACAAGCTGACCAACTATTTGAACGAATGCCGCGACATGGAAATCAACATCCTGCCGCCCGACGTCAATTCCAGCGACCGAACCTTTACGCCCAGCGGGCAGCAGATTCGTTTCGGCCTGACCGCCATCAAGAACGTCGGCGATACGGCGATTGCGTCGGTTCTGGAAGCCCGCAACAAGCTGGGGCGTTTCGACAACCTTTTCCAATTTTGCGAAAACGTCGATCTGCGCCTGCTCAATAAGCGGGTGATTGAAAGCCTCGTCAGGGCGGGCGCGATGGATTCGATGGGAAGCCGCCGCTCGCAACTGCTGGCCGTCCTGGACCGCGCCATGGAATGCGGGCAGCAGCGGCAGCGCGCCGCCGAAAACGGCCAGCACGGACTGTTCGGAGGGGGCGATGAACCCGGTGTCGCGCCGCCCCTTGACATGCCCGATGTTCCCGAGCTTCCCGAGGCGGACCGACTGGCGGGTGAAAAGGAGTTGATGGGCTTTTACGTCACGGGCCATCCGCTGGAAAAGTACTCCGCGCTATTGCGCGAGGTGACCCAGCACACCACCTCCGCGGTGGACGAGTTGCCCCATGAGAGCCCCATCACGCTGGGCGGCATCCTCACCCAATTGCGCATCCGGCCCAGCCGCAAGGGAGCGCTGTGGGCCGCGGCAACGCTCGAAGACCTGCGCGGCAACGTCGATCTGCTGGTTTTTCCGCAGACCCTGCAGCAGGTCCAGAACGTCCTGAAGCCGGATGCAGCGCTGCTCATCAAAGGCCGCGTGCGCCACGACGAAAACTCGCGCCCCAAAGTCGTGGTGAGCCATGCCAAGCCGCTCGAAGCTGCTCTGAACGGCAAAAAACCGGCCATCTGGATTCGGGTGAATCCGGCCAACGTTTCCGCGGAACTGCTCAGCGAACTCCAGAATCTGCTGTCCTCCCATCCGGGGAAAAATCCCGTGCTGTTTGAGGTTGAACGGCCCGGCGACTTCCGGGCGCTGGTGCAGCCGCAGAATCCGGGCGTGGCCGACGCCAGCGAGGAATTACTTTCTCATCTGCGGAGGATTTGCGGCGACGAGGCCATTCGGGTGGAGAGGCGCGCCAAAGCTCTCAACAGGGCATAACAAGAAGGTGCGCGACCTTTTTGAGCCGCCGATTTCAAGGCGGCGTGAAGGATTCTGATGACCAAGCCTAGTGGACAAAGTTCCGTTGTCAAGGACCTGGAACAACAAATCGCCGAGTTGAAGCGCCAGCCCGGCTCCGGCGGGGCCGCGGAAGAGATTCAGCGCCTGGAGGAAGAGCTTCAGAGCCTGCGCGCGGGCGGGGGTGCGACTGAAAACGACGCCTGGAGGCGCGTCCTGCTGGCCCGTCATCCCCAGCGCCCTTACACGCTCGATTACATTCAAATTCTCTTCACGGATTTCATGGAACTTCACGGCGACCGCCGCTTTGGCGACGATCATGCCCTGGTGGCGGGATTTGCCCGGTTTGAAGGGCGCGCCGTGGCCGTGGTCGGCCACCAGAAGGGAAGGGACACCAAGCAGAAACTGATCCGCAATTTCGGCATGACCAACCCCGAGGGCTATCGAAAAGCACTGCGCGTGATGAGGCTGGCCTCAAAGTTCGGGCTGCCCATCATCACTTTTATCGATACGCCCGGCGCCTATCCGGGCATCGGCGCCGAAGAGCGCGGGCAAGCCGAGGCCATCGCCTACAACCTGAAGGAAATCCCCAAACTGCAGGTTCCGATCATTCCCATCATCCACGGCGAAGGCGGCAGCGGGGGGGCGCTGGCAATCGCTGTGGGCGATTACGTGCTGATGCTTGAAAACGCCGTCTATTCCGTAATCGCCCCGGAAAGCTGCTCGTCGATTCTCTGGCGCGACTGGGAACATAAAGAGGATGCCGCCCGCCTGCTCAAGCTGACCGCCGCTGACTTGCTCGGCTTCGGCATTATCGACGAAATTATCCCGGAACCGGAAGGCGGCGCGCACACCGATCCGGAAGCCACCGCCGCCTCGATGCGATCCGCCCTTCAAAAGAGCCTCTCCAACCTTCTGCCGCTCTCCGTTGACGAGTTGCGGCGCCGCCGTTTTGAGCGCCTGCGCGCTCTGGCGACTTTCGTCAACGAAAGCTAGCGCTCAAAGCCTCCCGATCCTTTCGCCGAGTGCTGCAGTCTGACAAATTTCCCACAGCCGCGCCCACCCGCTGTGCCTCCGCGCTTCCTCCCAGGTTGCAAATAACAGCGCAAGGGAGTACGTTAGCTGCCTGAACCTGAGCCATTGTTCAAGCAGGAAGAGGAGAATTCGCCATGTCCCCGACTCGACGGGATTTTTGTTTATCCACGCTGCTGGCCCCCGCGATTGGCCTTTTCGTGGAAGATTCAGCGCGGCCGGCCGGGGTTGTTGATCCCGCCGGCAGCGAGCCCGGCGCGGGTTACATGCTGCGCTACTTTATTCGTTTGGAAACGGCCCAACGGCAAACCGAAGGCCTGATTGCCAACTGCCTGCGGAACCACTACCGTCACGTCATCCTTTTCAGCGGCAACCACTGGGACATGGGATGGAACATGCCCACGATCCCAGAGACCGAGGCGCGCGTCAAAGTGTTGCGCCCGGTGGTGGAGCGGCTGCGCCGAGCGGGCCTTGAGGTCAGCATCAACATGCGGTCGACGATCGGACACGGCGATATCGGCCGCGACGAGCGCGGGCGTTTTTCCTGGCAATTCATGGTGGGCGACGACGGCACCCAAAGCCATGCCATTCCGTGCCCCATTGATCCTGAGTGGAAACGCCACATCAGCCGCGTCTACGGCCTGTTCGCCGAGCTGAAGCCGGCCATCCTGTATATCGATGATGACTTCCGGCTTCACAATCATCTGCCGGTCGCCTGGGGCTGCTTTTGCCCGCTTCACCTTGCGGAGTTTGCCCGCCGCACGGGGCTGAAGCTCTCGCGCCAGGAACTTGTCCACAGGGTCTTGACGGCCTGGCCGCAGCCGACGCGAGAGCGCCGCGAGTGGCTGCGCCTGTCGGGTGACACCATGCTCGGTGCGGCGCGCATGTTGTCCGACACGGTCAAGCAAGTGTCTCCCCAAACACGCATGGGCCTGATGTGTTCCGATCCCAACGTCCATGCCGCTGAAGGCCGCCCATGGCTCAAAATGCTGCAAGCCTTCTCGGTGAGCGGACATCAGCCGGTCCTGCGGCCCCACTATGCCTCCTATCATGACGGAACCTACCGCGACGCGGCGCGCGAGGTCTGCATGATGCGGAAATTGCAGCCCATGCTGGGCGGCAAAATGCTCTTCACGCCGGAGCTTGAAAACTCTCCTGGCACGAGATTTTCAAAGTCGGTTCAGCTCACGCGCCTGCAGGTCGCGATGAGTTTTCTGCTGGCGCCTCCCGATATCACTCTCGACATCCACAGCTTTGACGACACAACGTTCAATTACGATCCCGGCGTCGACACCATGCTGAGGAACTCCCTGGGCCGCTTCAGCACCCTGGCCGCCTGGGCTCTCGATTGCCCCAACGAGCGCGGGCTGCAGGTTCTGTGGGATGACCGCTTCCCGATGCACCGCAAAGTGGAGGTGAGCCGCATGACCCACCTTCCCGCGCCGCCGTGCTGGGAAGGCGCCATGGACCTTTTCGGGTTTTCGACCACTTTTTATCCCGGGGAAGTGAAGCTTGCCAGCCGATCCTACCTTGAGGAACGCAGCGATGAGGAAATTAGAAAGCTCCTCGAGGGAAAGCTCATGATCGAAGGCGACGGCGCAGCCTACCTGATGGAGCGCGGATTCGGCGCCTCGATCGGCCTGCGGAGTTGCCGGCCCGTGGAGGGCGCGAACTTCGAGGAAATGACCAACCGGAATTTCGCCGGCAAATATTTCGGCGGCGACGAAACCACCGTCTATGACCAAAAATACCGGCTGGAACCCGTCGAACAAGCTATCGTGGCCACGGAAATGTTCGGTCCGGACCGCAGTTTCCATGTGCCGGGAATGACGCTGTATGCAAACGCGTCGGGAGGGCGCATCGCGACGATTCCGCTTAGCGGCTCTCACGGTGATCTCTACAGCATGGGATTTCGCGGCTGGAAAAGGCAGGTCGTCATCAAAAACATTCTCGAATGGATCAACCGCGGTCCGCTGCCGTTGTTCGTTGAAAATGCTCCCAACGTCCTTCCCATCCGCCGCGACGGCAAAAAATCAATTCTGATCGGAATCTGCAATCTGAGTTCGGACCCCTTCACCCGTGTCAGTTTCGAGCTCGCAAACCCGTTTGAAGGACGGCCGCGAATCGAATACCTCGAACCCGGCGGAACGGTCGCTCCCGTGGACGCTCACATGACGGTCCGCGGCCGGTCCCTGCACGTTCAAACCGCCACGCAAATTGCACCGCTCACCCTCGGATGCTTCCGCCTGAGCCGGGCCTAGCAAGGGTGCGAGCGCCCGCTCCGGGCAGCGAGGGGACTTGACAAATCAACACAACACTGCTAGCCTAGCTCTGAGGATCAAGTGCGCGACCCTACGCCACCCGTAGGGTCTGACGCCCCCCAAAAGTGCCCATGCGGGAGTTAAAAATCGCAGCCGACGAAAAAAAAGAATTCTTTTTTTGGGCAAACGAAGCTAGGAAGTTGTTGAAAATAAAAGAGAGCGGTCGAAAAAACGCGCAAAACGAACCTAAAACGAAGCTAAAACGAAGCAGGGAAGTTGTTGAAAACAGGAACGGCCTGAAAAAACGAAGCTAAAGCCGGGAAGGCTAAGTTATTGAAAATACGTTGCAGAAAATTCCACTCGCTCCGGTCCCGCAGCGCCACCCGTGCCGGACGAGCCGGGGGCGCTGCGTTTCCCTTCGAGCTTCACTCCTCAATCGAGCGCCGCAATCACCGCGGAAGTAAACTCATCGGTTGAGGCCTTGCCGCCGGCGTCAGCCGTCAACTGGCGCCCCTCCTGATAGACATGATGAAGGGCTCTTTCAATCCGGTTGGCCGTAGCCTTCTGGTCAAGATTCCGCAGCATGAGGATGGCCGACAGCATCATGGCCGTGGGGTTTGCAAGGTTCTTGCCCGCGATATCCGGCGCGCTGCCGTGCACGGCTTCATACAGCGAGCAGCCGTCGCCAAGGTTGGCCCCTGGAACCATGCCAAGGCCGCCCACCAGCCCCGCGCAAAGGTCCGAGAGGATATCGCCGTAAAGGTTTTCGAGCAGCAGCATATCGAAGGTCTCGGGCCGCATTACAAGCTGCATCGAGCAATTGTCCACAATCAACTCTTCGTGTTGGATGTCGGGGTAATCGCGGGCCACTTTGCGGATGCAATCCAGGAAGAGTCCGTCCGAAAGCTTCATGATGTTGGCCTTGTGGACGGCCGTAATCTTTTTCCGTCCCATGCGCCTGGCGTATTCAAAGGCAAACCGCGCAATGCGCGTGGAAGCAAACTCCGTAATCACCTTAAGGCTCTCGACGACTCCCGGCGCAACCACGTGCTCGAGGCCGGAATAAAGGCTTTCCGTATTCTCGCGCACGATCACCAGGTCCACATTGTCGAAGCGTGTCTTGACCCCGGGGACATTCTTCACCGGGCGCAGGTTGGCGTAAAGTTCCAGGGCTCTGCGCAGCGCCACGTTGATGCTACGGTTGCCGACGCCGACCGGCGTTGTGATGGGTCCCTTCAGGGCCACGCCCGTCTTGCGAATCTGTTCGACGACCGCGGCCACATCCGGCTCGCCCTGGCGCTGGCCGACCACTGGAGTAACCGATTGTTCCACCCACTCGATCTCCGCTCCTGCCGCCTCCAGCAGCCGCACGGTTGCGCGGCTTACTTCCGGCCCAATGCCGTCACCTGGAATCAGTGTTACTGTCGTTGTCATAAGTTCCCCTGGAATGAAATTTTATTCAAAGCCGGCTGCCCCGTCCGAACGGAACAAAACTTTTTTGTAAAACATGCGACGCGAACACCGCAGCGGGTCGCTTTCGGGAGCGGTAAACCTTGCAGTCTATTGTCAGCGTGCAGGGTTGCTGACCGGGGCATTGAGCAATTGAGACAGCTCAGCGATCGATGCCGAGGCGTTCAAATCGACCTCCGAACCGTCCACCCGGACCTCCAGGTTCTGGAGAAGCTGCGAAAGGGCCGGAGACACGTTGGCCTTCAGCGACGGCTGGGCGTTGCGCAACAAAGAGAAAAGCTGGCCGAAGCCGTTTGCGGCCGCGTCATTTTGGCACCGGATCGACAGATGCGCCACTACGCCGCTCGACCAATTGACGCGGTAGAGTACGGCATTCACCGCGCCAAACAGCGCGCTGGGATTGAAAGCGAGCTTTTTGCCGCCCGCCAGCCACGGGATGGCCAAATTGGCGGCGGCCTGGCCGGTCGCGATGCCCCACTGCGGCGCAAGGCCCTCCAGATCACCTTCCCAGCGGCGGAAGTTCTCATTGGAACTGAGCGAGGGCCGCTCGTCGTTGCGAACGTCCAGCAGCGCCTTCAGATCGGCCAAATGTCCGAACGCCCCCGTCGACTCGTTGATAAAAGTGAAAAAGAAATCGTTGCGCACGGCTCCCGTGCCAAAAGAGTAGAGGTCATAGCCGTCGTATTGCTGGATCGGCATTTGAGCCTTGGTGAAATATTCCCTCACCTGCTCCGGCTGAAAAGTGCCTTCCGCCAGGCCGAAAAATCGCGTGGTGTCCGTTACCTGGCCGCGCCAGCCCAGCACCAGCTCGTTGACGTCCTTTTCAGGATTAAGGCCGGCGGATTTCAAAAGCGTTTCCAAAGCACGAAGCTGGGGACTCAACAAGCGGGCGTGGATGAGCGGATACTGCGGGATCGACCGCAGTTGCTGAAGGTTGGTGTAAGCCATCTGCTGCGTATCGGCCGGGAACGTCGCCAGCGCATCCTGGCCGGCGTATTGCCCATAAAGGGGCAGAGTAAACACCAGGGCGCCGGCTATCGCGACGCTCCAAACCACGCCCCTTCCCAGAACCCGTTTCAAACCGCTCACTCAGTACCTCCGGCAACCTCAAGGCCTACGCCGCCCTGTCTTTCTGCAGTATTCATGCCTGACGTTGCAGTATTCACGATGAACTTCTATTATCGCTGCTATCCGGTTTGGCGTCCACTCCCGCAAAACCGCCCTGTAAACACACGCCCTCGCGGGCGTGGCGCTCTTGCTTGCCGTGGCAGGCGGTTGGCGGTGGCACGCTGTCCTGGCAGATTGAATGGAGTGCGCTGGCAGCGCCGTCTAGACGCGGAAGTAAGGCCGCAGGGCTGCATAAACAGCGTCGAGTTCCCGCTGGTCTCCGGCGTCCATCTTGAACTTGCTGGTGTTGCGCATGTAGACGGTCTTGAAGACGCCGCGCCTTCGCAGGATCTCTTTCTGCAAGACGTAGGTGACTTCTTCTTCCATCACAGCCATCATCAGCATTTTGGCAAAAAGTTCGCGCGCCTGCTTCCGCTTGCCAGCCTGGAACCAATCCCAGATCTGGGCCTGGATGTCGGCAAAGCCCGCGCCGGGCATGGTGCCGCCCGACCCGCGCGCCATTTCATTCATAAACATCTTGGCGCCGCCGCCGGTCATGGGAACCAGCAGGCCGGAAGCCCGCTTCACATATTCGCTGACGCGGTGGACGGGATTCACCTCCTCTTTGACGTAGCGGAAGGTAGGCAGTTTGTGGGCCAGGTCGATCAGGTAATCCACGGTGGTGGCCGGCGTCGTC
This sequence comes from uncultured Acidobacteriota bacterium, assembly GCA_964459065.1. Taxonomy (GTDB): domain Bacteria; phylum Acidobacteriota; class Terriglobia; order UBA7540; family UBA7540; genus JAMCXS01. The sequence continues at coordinate 20,630 of CAYWMN010000007.1, forward strand.
ACCTGAATGCACAGCGGCAGCTTCGACGCCTCGGTAATGGCGGCAAAGTATTCGGTCAGGATGTTCAGGTCGGAGGTCCCGTCGGTCTGGCAGCGGGCCAGCATGCCGTCGGCTCCCATGGCCTCGGCCTGGCGCGCATACTCGGCGGCTTCAAACTTGTTCGGGGCGTGAACGCCCACCAACACCGGAACGCGGTGGCGCGCCTGCTTCACAATCACGCGCGAGAACTCCACGCGCTCGTCGTGCGAAATCGAATTCGTTTCTCCCGCACCCGAGGGCCAGACCATTCCATGGACCCCGCAGCGAACCAGAAACTCCGTCTCCCGCTTCAACGATTCGCCGTCGATTTTGAGGTTTTCAAAGTACGGCGTTTGCATGATGATGAACACACCCCGCCACGGCTGCGGCGGCGGACCCGAGGCCGCAGCGCCCGGTACGGCGGCCAGGCTGCCGGCGGCGGCCAGACTTCCCAGGAATTCCCGACGGTTCAGGTTAGAATCCATTTCGCACTCCTCCTTTTCGTGAACAGCATGACTACCCAATGGCGGGCATTATATCCCGACCCGCCGGCCGATGCCATGATGAACAGCACACGGCCCAGGGCAGGTCTGCATAGCAGCCACACCCATACGGGTGAAGCCGTCGTATGCGCAACGGGACCAGCCACGAGCCAAAGCCGCGCGCTTGCTTTGGGAGCTGTCCGGCGCTATGCTCCAGCCCAGAGGCAAACTGGATTCGAGCTTTCGCTTATTGAGTTCCTTCAAGGAGGATGCATGTTCAGAAAATTTGCGTGCCTGGCCGCGTTGGGCTTTTTGCTTGCTCCCGCTGTTGGCCTGGCTCATGGCGGCGCCAGGCCCAACCCGGCGGTCACGGCTGCGAAGAAGTGGTTGCAGTTAATCGACCAAGGCAATTACAGCGCCAGTTGGGCCCAAGCCTCCGGATATTTTCGCAATGCCGTCACCCGCGAAAAGTGGGAGCAATCATTGCAGGCGGTCCGAAAGCCGCTCGGCAAAATGCTTTCCCGGAAGTTGAATGTGAAAATGTATAAGACGTCCCTGCCGGGCGCGCCCGACGGCCAATATGAGGTGATGCAATTTGAAACTTCGTTCGCCCACAAAAAATCGGCGGTTGAAACGGTTACCTTCATGAAAGGAGCGGGCGGCGGATGGAGGGCAGCCGGATACTTTATCAGGTGAGCGCCGACTTCGGCGGCGCCGCTGAACAGGCGCCGGAACGAGAGTGTCAGCCGTGAAAGTGGCTCCAGCCCGGATGCGCAGAGCAGGGAATCCGTTGCGCCGTTTTACGCGGGCGGGGAAGCTGCTGACGCTGTGCGGTAACTCTCCAGAGTTATCCGGATGGCTTCCTCAATGGGCGTTTCGGTGAAATTCGGCAGCAGGCGCTTCAGCTTTGCTCCATCCAGAATCACGCTGCTGTCAAAAAGGTAGCGCAACTCCAGAAGCTCGCGAATGACCTTGTCGAAGACCGCAGCAACCTTCAACGCGGACCACGGCACCACACGGACGGGGAGATCAGGCTTCCCGGCCTGCTGCAGGATCAGGTTTAGAAAATCTCGTTGGGTGGGCGGGACGTAGCCGCAGAAATTAACCGACTCGAAAGCATCCAACTGGTCGGAAATGGCCAGAAGGTCGGCTCCGGCGCGGGCAAGGTCCGGGACAAAGGCCCATTGATGGGGAATATCCAGTTTGCCGATCGCCTTGAGGGGTTTGCCCAGTATGGCGTTTTCAAACAGCGGGTCCACCAGACCGTTGCGCACGCTGGGGCCAAAGTAATCACCGGCGCGCAGAATAATTACGCGAACAGATCCTTCCTCAGCGGCCTGCTGGAGGGAGTTTTCGATGGTCACCCGCAAGGTTCCCTTGTCGGCGCTCGGAAGGTTGGGAGCGTCTTCAGTGAGCGGGCCGGAAGATTGCGGGCCCAGTCCATAGACGTTGCCCGGAAACAGGATGGTCGCGTTGGCCGCCCGCGCCGCCGCAATCACGTGGGCAGTCGCTCGGGCCATGTGAGGAACCCATTGCGGATAGGGGAAGTTGACCGCATGAACAATCGCGCGGCAGCCTTCGGCGGCCGTCAGCACCCCGGGACCGTCCTCCGCGTCGCCCTGCGTCATCTCCAAAGCCGGGTCGTTGCCCAGGAGGCTCGCGGCCTTGGCGGAGTCGCGCACCAGGCAACGGACCCGGCTGCCGCGGCGCAACAATTCGGCAACCATCGCCCGGCCAAAGCCGCCCGTTGCTCCGATGACTAAAACTCGATGGTTCGTGGTTTCAGATTCCATAACGTTCCGAGTCCTGCACTGTTTTTTTGGATTTCGCTGTCAACGCACCGCTTGCCGGTGCGTGTGTCTTACGGCATAGTGCAACAAAATGGCGGGACAAACAACCTCCGCACAGAAAATCACCAGGCATTGGGCTGGCGCAAAGCAGCCCAGCACGCGAAGATAATGGATTAGAAAGGGGATTGTAAAGGGCTGAATTCCCTACCAGGCGTTTAAGGTTGGGCTCAGCAGTCTTTCAGAGTGGAGCGCCACAAGACCGGCACTAACACCGCATAAGCGCGCCGTTGCTGCTCGCAAGAGCCCGCCATGGCGCCGCGGTGGCCTTCAGCCGCCGCAGCATGACCCGAGGCAGGGAACAGCGCCCGCGGAATCGGCCAAAATTCAGGCAACGGCGCTTGAAGCGGAAGTCAGGTTTTTGAATAAATCCGCTGACGAATACGAAGATTGGACTTGAGCCCGTGCTTGAAGCAAGCTGCGCGGGTCCTCGTTAAAACTCAGCCCATATTCGCTGCCGCCAAATAATTCCTGCAGGAAGGGCGTTAACTCCGCCTTGACGCCCTCGCGCGCGTCGGCCGTGTTGGGCGCAAGCAGGCGGTCATTGATAAAGAACTCAACGTCGCGTCCATTAAAGCCCAGCTTTTGCTCAAGCCGCGGGTCGTCCTCCAGCTGCTTGCAGGCTCTGAGCGCCGCAGCCGTTGCCTGGCGCAAACGTTCCCGGTTGTCACCATCGAGCGCCGCTTTGCGGTTGTAGCGAACGCCCCAACGGCCATCCGAATTGTCCACGCTATAGTTGCCTTCGTGACCGATCAAGATCACCCCAGGACCATGGTAGACGTGGTGGTAGTCGGCAACATCGAGCAGCAGTTCCCCCCACAGTTGATCTTGAACCCAACTGTGAAAGACCGGGATCAGCGCCTCTAAATCCACGCTCTCGGGATTGGCAAGCGCCAGTTTCACATTGATATGCTGAAGTTCCATGGACTCCTAAACCTCCACCGCCGTGCTCATTCGATTTGAGCAGCTGTGCGAAGCCTCAATGAAGAGCTGGGCTTCGTCAATCAACAATCGCGCCGAATCCTCCGTATGCGGCGTGCCGGCCTTGCGATGCGCCTCAAACAGGTAATTGGCGAACTTGCCTCCGGCAAAGGGATCGAAAAATTTCCGGGTGTCATAAAGGCGCGCCCGAAATTCATCAACAATCTGGTCGGGATTGTCGCCCACGTCCAGATATTCAACCTTCACCAGCCCCTGTGCGGATCGAAGCATCGCCTCATAGGCCGCCTTGCCGGCCTGCTCCGCCTGGCCCGCTTCCAGGGCCACCTGCGCCTCAAAAAGCTTCCGCTCAGAAGCGGCAAGGTCGAATTCGATGGACGAAACCACTTCGCCCGCGCACTCGCCCACCCCATGATCACCCATGGTGTATTCGCGAGGATCGCCCCAATCCTTGAAGAAGGAATGATCCGACGGATCGGCCGGCGGACGCGCCAGGTCTTCAAGAGCCTGCTTCATCTTAACCTTGCCGGTCCGCTTGACGAAATCCTTGAAGCTTTCCGCGTTCTGGCGCTCGGCAAGGTAGAGGTCGCAAAGCCGCGTGACAACCTCCGGAATCATCTTGGAAGGGATCGCCACAATCGGCATGCCGTAGGAGGATGCGTTATGCGCCCATTCTCCGCCCAGAACCACCTGGAAGTGCGGCACGGTGTAACCCGACATCTTGCGGCTGACGCCGTAAAAGCCCAGGTCCGCCACGTGATGCTGGCCGCAACTGTTATAGCATCCGCTGATCTTGATGCGCAGATTTTGGACGGCCTCATCCATTTGGAAGCTCTTCTCCGCCAGACGCTTGCGCAATTCGGCGGCTAGACCCCGCGAAGAGGAAATTCCCAGCTTGCAGGTGTCGGTGCCGGGGCAGGCCACAATATCCACGATGGTTCCGGCTCCCGCGGCGCCCAGTCCCACGGCTTCCAGCGCCTGGAACAACTCCGGAAGGTCGCTCTGGCTGACCCAGCGGATCACCAGGTTCTGCTCCACCGTCGCGCGAAGCGTCTCTCGCGTGAAGCGCCGCACAAGATCCGCCACAATCCGCAGCTGGTAGGCCGTGATGTCGCCGATGGGAAGCGCCACGGTAACGGTCACATAGCCGGCCTGCTTCTGCGGACGGACGTTCGTCTTCAACCACCGCTCGTAAGCTTCCGAGCCCCGCGTTTGAAGCTCGCCGGCAGGCCTCAGCGGTTCCTCGGCGGCCTGGTCGGCGTCTTTCACATATTCCGTCCATCGCGGATCGTAAGGAAGACTCTTGCGCTCTTCAAGCACCAGTTCCTTGAATTTCTCAATACCCAGATCCTGAACCAGGAACTTGAGGCGCGCGCGGTTGCGGTTCTTCTTCTCACCCAGCCGGGCATAAACCCGCGCCATGGCCTGGGCCAGCGGCAAAATTTCCTCCGGCGGAACAAAGGGATCAAAGAGCTTGGCCTGATAAGCCACGGCGCCCAGCCCTCCGCCGACGTATACCTCGAAGCCGCGTTTTTCCTGGCCGTTCTCCGTCCGCGTGGCGGCAATCAAGCCCAGGTCGTGCATTTGGGTAAGGCCACAAGCCTCCTGCGGGCAGCCGCTGAAGGCCGGTTTGAATTTTCTGCCGAAGTTCTGGACGTCGGGATGACCCAGCAAGAATTTTGAAAGCGCGCGCGCATAGGGCGTGACGTCAAACACCTCGCCCTGGCAGACCCCCGCATAGGGACACGCGGTCACGTTCCGAACGGAGTTCCCGCAGGCTTCGCGCGTGGTAATGTCCACGGCTGCAAGCCGGCGCATCAATGTCGGCGTATCTTCCAGGTGAACGTAATGGAGCTGAATATCCTGCCGCGTCGTAACGTGGGCAATGCCGTCGGAATATTCCTCGGCAAGATCCGCCAGCATCTCCAGTTGCCGGGCGTTGAGCCCGCCGCCCGGAATCTTGATGCGCTGCATGCCGGGAGCGTTCCAGAGCGTGTTCGGCCCCTTCAGCAGTTCGCGGTTCGGGTAGGGAAGTTCCTGAACTTTTTTCCCATCATGCCGCTGGCCGTTGTCGTAGCGCTGGCCGTAGACTCCCCTTCGCAGCCGCGTTTCAGCAAATAGGCGGTCGTCGAGCTTACCCTGCTTTTTTAAGGAAATTTCCGTTTCAAAAACTTCGATTTCGCTTGCGAGCGCTCCCGGCAATTTTCCGGAAAGGCGCTCCTGCCAAAGTGCATTTGAACTTTTCATCGCGTCATGGCTCCAAAACAAAAAAACCACCGTCAAGATTTATCTTCGACGGTGGTTTGGATTATTGCTAAGGTGACTGGTTCTCTTAAGTCACCCTCCACACGCCGGTGTAGATGGGCAACAACACAGAGACGCGCGGATGTAAACTTCCCTACGCATGATTCTCCTAGGTTACCCAAAGAAGCTGACCCTGTCAACCGGATCACCTCAATCCCACTCGAAGCAGCGGTCCCGCCCTCGAACCACCGTCAGGATTTTTTCTTCCTCTTCGGGGGAAGGCCCGGCTGCGTCATGCGGTGAGGATCAAGGATCTTATTGAGCTCCTGTTCTGTAAGCACCTTATCCTCAAGGCATACCTCAGGAATCGTCTTGCCCGTGGCAAGCGACTTTTTGACGATTTCAGCCGCGCGCGAATACCCGATCACGGGATTGAGAGCCGTGGCAATGGAAGGCGACAGATACGCATACCGCTCGCATACCTTGCGGTTGGCCCGAATACCCTCAACACAACGATGCGCGACCACCCGGCACGTGTTCTTGAGGATTTCTGTGGCGTGCAAGACGTTCCAGATCATCGCGGGCATCATAACGTTCAGCTCAAGCTGGCCGGCCTGAACAGCCATCGCAACCACCGTGTCGCATCCCACAACCTGGAAAGCCACCATATCCAGCAACTCACCCATTACGGGGTTCACCTTGCCGGGCATGATGCTCGATCCGGGCTGCAGGGCCGGAAGCATGATCTCGTTGAATCCAGTGAGCGGGCCGCTGGTCAACAGCCTCAAGTCGTTCCCAATCCGGATAAGCTCCAGAGCCAGGTTCCTCAGCGATCCCGAAACCGCTGCGAGCGGAAATTGCGATTGCATGGCCGCGCGCAGGTCGGGAGCCGGCCGCAGCTTCAATCCCGTCAGCTCGGAAAGGCGTTTGACCACCATGCGCGGGTACTTCGGATGGGCGTTAAGGCCCGTGCCGACCGCGCTGCCGCCAATTCCCAACTCGGCCAGCGCCTCCGCATTCCGGCGCACGTGCCGACCAAGATTTCCCAACGCCAATCCATAGGCCGTGAATTCCTGGCCCAGACGAACCGGCACGGCATCCTGCATGTGAGTGCGGCCACTCTTCAGGATCCCATCAAACTCCCGGCCCTTTTTCAGGAACGCTTTTTCAAGCTCGCCCAGCGCCGGGTAAAATTCCTCTAAAAGCAGCAGGGAAGCCAGCCGCATCGCGGTTGGGAAAGTATCGTTCGTCGATTGGCCAAAATTAACATGGTCGTTGGGGTGGACAATCGAGTGGTCGCCGAAGTGATCCTTCCGGTGGCCGCGAAGGTGCCAAATCGCCCGGTTGGCAATAACCTCATTAACATTCATGTGGAAGCTCACACCGGCCCCAGCCTGGTAGACATCCACCACAAATTCCTCATCCAAAAGGCCTTCAGCAACATCCTGGGCAGCTTTGACCACTGCGCGCCCCGCCTTCTGCGGAATCATCCCCAGTTCAAGATTGCTTTCCGCACAAGCCTGCTTCAGCAGACCGTAGGCGCGAATCAGCACGCGATGCGCACGAATGCCGCTGATCGGATAATTCGCCACCGCACGAGCGGTCTGAGCGCCGTAGTACGCTGTCGCTGGAACCTTAATATCTCCAAGTGAATCGTGTTCAGTTCGTGTTTTCATGCGGTTATTGTACCTAAAAAGCTGCAATTCGGGAACGTATCTTCAGCAGGCAGTAGGGGATGCGAAGGATCGAGCGGTTGCTCACGAGGGACCGCTCTAAAAACAGCCCAGATTCATAACGTCCGATAAGGTATGTTATGTTAACTTATAAATCTGAAGTGCCTCCTGCGACCAGCCGCGAATCATTGCTTTCGAGTGCGTTTGGCAGTGTTTCCCTTTCGCTTTGATGACTACAGCCAGAAGTGCCACACGGTATCAACCATGGCGTGCATCAGGGCTGAAGATGAGGTTCTTTTGCGGATTCGGTAAACGTTGCCGTAAAACAATCCTGCAAGCGTAGCCATGATGGCATAGCGCCAGTTCGGCACCGGCGCGTGATGCAGATGCGAAAGACCGAAAATGACGGAGGCCACCACCAGGCCGTTAGCCCCTCTATGGGGTCCCTGGAAGGTTTTGACAAGAAGGTTCTGAAGAATTCCGCGAAAAAGGAATTCCTCCGGAATGGCAATGGTCAGGTAGATGCCGACAAAGTTCCCCGCAAAGGCGAACACGCCGGCGCTATGGGCATGCGGATGTAGGAATTGCAGTCCCAGGCCAAGAGGAAGCGCGAGGATGGCAAAGGCTACAAAATTGAGAATTGCATGGGTGAGATCGGGCTTCTTGGGAATAAGCCGGTAGCCCGCGTCCTTGAGGTTTCGAATCACCAGGAAGACGTAAGCTCCGACGCAGACGCAGAAGATGGGCCGGAAAATATAGATGTCTTCAGGCCAGACCCAGATTCCCGCCAGCCAGCCGGCTCCCACCGGAAATCCCAGGCTGAGAATCGACAGAAAGTCGCGCCATCCTGCGGCTTGCCGGGCGTGCCGCCGGTCCGGCAGCAGCAGGAGCGTGGGAACGGCGATATAGGCTCCCAGCTTTAAGAGCGCGGTCCATGAGAACGTGGCCGTACTCGCCGCCAAAACAAGATACGGAACCAGAAGAGCAAACGGCATTATGAAGGCAAGGGTGGCAGAGGCAAGCGCCCATCTTCTAAGCCTGTGGACGAAATCCGTGTAGGTGAAGGCTGCAAAGGCAGCCAGCGTCAGGGCCAGACATTCCACCAACGCGGCCAGTCGCCAGGGATCGAGATGAACCTGGAAAAGAATAATCGCTTCGGCGAGTGCAGCGATCAACGTCAAACCGGCAAGGGTGGCGACGACGTTTTTCACCATGCTATTCAGCGGCTTCGGAATAGGCGGCGCTTCCCTTTCGAGCTTCTGGAAACGCGCGCCGGGCATCCGAAATCGAGAAGAATTGAACCCGTCCCAGCTTGTTCAATTTGTTCCGGAAGGCCGAAAGATTACCCACCAGAACAACGACCGCCTTGCCGGGTTGAAGATAGCGGTCTGTCGCCTGCAGGACGTCGTCGGCCGAAAGAGCGCGAATGTGCTGTGGGAACTGGTTCCAATAGTCGAGCGGCAGATGGTACATCATCAGTTCCAGAACCTGGTTCGCAATCTGTGACGGCGACTCGAACTGCAGGGCTTCGTGCCCGACCAGATAACTTTGGGCGGTTCCCAGCTCAGTTCCAGTAATGGGATAGGAGCGCAATTGCGCCATTTGCTTAAGAACCATTTCCGTTGCCTTCACGGATTCGGCCGGCCGCGTGGATGTCTTGGCAATCCAGGCTCCGAAGGAGGAATAGCATTTCAGCTCGCTCGAAGCCCCGTAGACCCATCCACGTCGGGTCCGCAAAGCATTAAAGAGGCGGTTCGCAGCGGGTCCCCCGAGAACTTGATTGGCAACCATCAGGGCGTAATAGGCCGGGCTCGATCGAGGCACGGCGAGGTTGGCCACCCGAATCTCCGTCTGAGCGGCATTCGGCTTGTTGATCGCGATGACTTCCCTGCCGTGCGGCGAGGGAAGCTGAAGGGGCTGCGCGTGCAGGCTTGCGGGAGGATTCTTCCATGGGCCCAGGAACCTGGCGGCCAAATCCATGCAATCGTGGCTGGTAATATCCCCGACCACAGCCACGATCGTGCGTGAAGGCACGTAGTTCCGCGCGTGGAAAGCCAGCAGATCCTTGCGCGTCATATGCTCAATCGCTTGCCGCGTGCCGTCGGCCGAGTGTGCGTAGGGCGTTCCTGCGTACAAAAAGCGGCGCAGGACGAGATTGGCCATGTAAGTGGGATCACCGGCAACAATATCAAGGGCCGAAAGCGTCTGCCTTCGAAGGCGCTCTATTTCATGGGGAGCAAAGTTCGGATGAATCAGCATTTCGGCCAGAAGGTTGAAGGCAAGCTTCTTGTGGTCCGAAAGGAGGCTGATGTTCAGGTAGGATTCGTCCCATCCCGCGCCGGAATCAACGTTGCCGCCAGCCCCATCGATGGCTTGGGCAATATCAAGCGCGCTTCTTGTTTTCGTGCCCTCGGGGAGCAGGCCTGCCACCATTTCTGCCATTCCCGGCAGATGGGGAGGATCAGCCTCCGCGCCCCTTTGGACAATGGCGTACAAAGTGAGCACCGGCAGATTGTGACGCTCAATCAGTACGACGCGAAGGCCGTTCGGAAGTTGATGAACAACCGGCAAGGGAAAAGAAACCGCTTCAGGCGGAGGGACGGCAGGAGGCAGCGCTTGCGCAGCAGCCGGGGTTCCCATGCTCCAAACCACTGCGGCCAACGCAGCAACGGCCATCGCTATTCGCAAGAAGGTCCGATTCCCTTTCAATGCGCACCCCCGGGCCGGCTTGAAGATTTCTGGCCTTCTGAGGCGGGGTAAACTTCCAGCAGGGTTAAATTGCGGCGTTGAAAATACTTTTTCATGACCGCCTGCACTTGCTTGGGAGTAACGGCCAGGAGTCGCGCAGCTTCTGTATTGATCAAGCGAGGGCGGCCGAGGATGACCGAATCGTAACCCAACTGCTCCGCCAGGCTGCGCGAGGTTTCTTCATCCCGGGCGAGTTCAAAAAGAATCTGATTCTTAGCCCGTTGCATTTCCTGTTGGGTCGGCGGCTTGTCCTTGAGCCGTTTCAAAATGGATTCGACGGCGGCTTCGCCCTGCCGCGGGGTGTGGCCGGCGTTCATGACCGCGAACACAAAGAACAGGTTCGGGTCTTCGCTGAAGTTTGCAGAGCTATCGGCTTGCAGCGCAAGCTGCTTCTGGTACACCAGGTTGCGATAAATCAGGGCGCTGTCGCCGGCTGACAGGATCTTGGCAACAAGTTCCAAAGGATAAGAGTCCGGCGTCCCATCGGCCGGAATGTGGTAAGCCTCCACAAACGCCGGCAAGGCCACGTCCTGAAAAAGTTTGACGACGCGTTCTGCTCTCTGCGGAGGCTCTACCGGAATCGGAGGTGAAACCGAACGAGTGCCGCGCGGTATGCCCGCAAAGTATTTCCGAATCAGGACCTTCGCTTTGGCGACGGGAAAGTTGCCCGCAATCACGACTGTCGCGTTGTTCGGAACATAGTAGGTATCGTAAAACTGTCTAATTTCTTGCAGCGTAGCGCGATTGACGTCCCTGGCGCTGCCGATCGGCAGACGCTGGTAGGGGCTGACCGTAAAGGCGTGCCGGTAGAGCACTTTCATAACATTACCGTAGGGAGGATTTTCAAACCGCTGGCGGCGCTCTTCATTGACAACCGCCTTCTCGTTTTTCAGCGTCCTCCTGGTAATATCCAGGTTCTGCATCCGGTCGGCTTCCAGCTTCATCATCAGCCCCAGCCGGTCGGC
>CAYWMN010000008.1:0-26866 GCA_964459065.1 uncultured Acidobacteriota bacterium
CTTTTTCCGCCGTGACCTCGGCGGAATCGCGCACCGCGAACTCCGCGAAGGCTTCCGCGGTTCTGGTAAACTGCTTTTCAATTTGTTCCTTGTGTTTCTGCGACATAGGCTCCTGCAGGAATTTTGAGTTGTTCGCCTTTCATTTCTGAATGTAATAGAATGAGCTTCTTTAGGAAAGTGAAAAGCTGATTCTTCGGCCGGTTGGCCTCCACACAATGGTGGTCGCTTGAAAGCCAAGCGCACCCGTTGCGGCTTGCGTTTGCGAACAGAGTTTTCAGGTTGTGTGGCTGGACGGTAGGGCGGAAGAATCGGCTTCTCCTCCGATATTTTTTGCGTGGGGGTTATGAATGTCATTAGGAGCCAGCGAATTAAAGTCGGCGCTCAGGGGAATCATCGGTTTCGGCGTGACGCCGTTCAATGAGGACCTCAGCTTGAACCTTGAAGCGCTGCGGCAGAACGCCGCCTTCCTGGCCGAGCACTGCGAGGTGGTTGTTCCACTGGCGGGCAATGGCGAACTCTATGGCGTATCGCCGGAAGAACATAAAACCGTGGGGAAGACGGTTGTGGAAGAAGTCCGTGGCCGGAAGCCTGTGGTTGTGGGCGTCGGCTACTCCATGCCCATCGCTTGTGAGATGGCGCGTGCGGCTGAAGCCTACGGCGCCGACGGCGTTCTGATCCTGCCGCCTTACTTCACCAGCTCGAACGACGACGGTTTGTTTGAATACTACCGCGCGATTGCGCAGTCAACCCGGCTGGGATCTCTGCTGTTTCAGACCCACGCGATGAACTTCAGTGTTCCGCTGCTACGGCGCCTGGCGGAGATTCCCAACATCGTGGGAATGAAGGACGAGCACGGCGATATGCACCAGTTTGTGCGGCAATGGGGCGCGGTGGGTGATCGCCTGGAACTGCTGTGCGGCGTCGGAGAGATCCTCGCTCCCAGTTACTTTGCCTTGGGTGTTAAGGCTTTTACCAGCGGGATCATCAATTTTATGCCGGAAACCTGCCGGCAAATTTTGAAGTACCTGCGCGCAGGTGAATTGGAAACCGCGGCGCGCGTGATCGACAAAGAAGCGATTCCCATTTTCAACCTGCGGAAAAAGCGGCCCGGTTACGTCACGCTGATTATCAAGGAGGCGATGAACCTCTGCGGGATGAAGGCGGGGCCTGTCCGGCCGCCGCTTGCGCCCTTGCCGGCCGGTGACCTGGAGGAACTGCGGCGCGTTCTCGAGGGCCTGGGGATTTTGAAGAACGCAACCGCAAAGCCCTGAAGCCGCGCTGAACCGAGCGTCAGCAAGTTTTTCCGCGGGAAAGAATTTGAATGGACATGTCTCAAACTGCCGAGCCCGCCTGCGTCCTCATTCCCGCCGGTGAATTCCTGATGGGTTGTGCTGCGGGCCGGGACGATGAGCAGCCGGTTCATCGGGTGTGGGTGGATGCGTTTGAAATGGCGGTGCTTCAGGTCCGGAACCAGGACTGGGCAAAGTTCATGGAGGCGACGGGGCACCCCGCGCCTTCTCAATGGAATGCCGCCGGTTTCAACGACCCTCGCCAGCCCGTCGTGGCTGTAAATTGGCCTGCCGCGGAGGCCTACTGCCGCTGGCTTAGCCGCTCGACCGGCCGCGATTATCGTCTCCCCACCGAGGCGGAATGGGAAAAGGCCGCGCAAGGTGGCCGCGAAGGAGCACTCTATCCCTGGGGTGACGAGCCGCCCGAATCGCGCGATGAATATCAAGAGCGCTGGGGCGGCAAAGTCACCGCCCCTTTGCCCGTTGGTGGAGGAACTCCCAATCCTTTTGGCATCTTTGATCTTTGCGAAAACGTCCACGAGTGGTGCGCGGATTGGTACGCGCGGGACTATTACGGCAGCTCTCCGGCGCGGAATCCCTCCGGGCCCGCGTCAGGTGAACGCCGAGCCTCGCGCGGAGGCGCCTGGAGGCACCACATCAAAGTGAGCCGCTGCGCGGCGCGCTCCAGCATCCCTCCAAATTTTGAGTACGCGGATTACGGTTTTCGAGTCGTGCGCGATATCCCTTAAGGAGGACGCCATGCCGGAATTACGCCATAACGTATTAACCAGGGAATGGGTCATCATTGCCACGGAACGCGCCAAGCGGCCGGACGAATTCATCAGGGCGAATGGGGCAAGGAAAGAGCTCCCTTCTTTTGATCCCAAGTGTCCCTTCTGTCCCGGCAATGAAGCCATGACGCCGCCGGCGACGCTGGTGATTCCTGACGACGGCGCATGGAAAGTGCGGGTGACGCCCAACAAATTCGCAGCCCTGTCCTACGCGGGCGAGCGCCAGAGGTCTTTTGAAGGCATTCGCCGCACCATGACGGGCGTCGGAATCCATGAGGTGATTATCGAATCACCGGACCATAGCCTGACGACGGCTTTGCTGGAAGACCGACAGGCAGAAACGCTTCTCGATACCTATCTCGACCGTTTCAACTTTGCCTCCTCCGACCCGCGGGTTGAGCAGGTGACGATCTTCAAGAACCACGGCGCGGCGGCGGGAACCTCGCTTGAACATCCGCACTCGCAAATCATCGGAGCACCCGTCATTACCTCGCAGCTCCGCGACCGGCTGATCAATGCCTTGAGGCATTTTGACGAGTACGGCGAGTGCATTTTTTGCCGCGTCTTGAACCTGGAACTGCGGGAGCAGACGAGGTTGGTCATGGAGACGGAGCACTTTGTGGCCTTCGTGCAGTTTGCCACCCTGACGCCTTTTTCAATGCTGATCATGCCGCGCCGGCACATGGCCTGTTTCTCAGAGATCAGCGATGCGGAGGCGGTCGACCTGGCTCACATCCTGCGACGCACTTTGGCGAAGCTCTATCATGGGCTGAACGATCCGGATTTCAACTACACGATCCGCACCGCGCCGCGGGAGTCGTGTGGCGTGAAGTATTTCCACTGGTACGTCAGCATTATTCCGCGGCTCACGCGGGTGGCGGGATTCGAGCTGGGATCGGGGATGTTCATCAACACCTCCCTTCCTGAAGAAAACGCAGCGTTCCTTCGGGACGTAGCCCTTGAAGCCTGAAGCAGGCGAATTTCCCACATGGGTGAAGAGAATCGAGCGATAAGGAGACCGATTTCATGAACAGACCTGGGCGGCGGGACATTCTGAAAGCTCTCGGTACTATTCCCCTGGCGGCGTTCGTTCCGGTGCTGGCGGAGGCGCGGACGGGGCATCCGTTGTATTTCAATTGCAGCGCGGAGAACGATCTTTACCGAGTGACAAAAGCTTCGGGCATTCCGTGCTTGCGATTTGACCGTGCGGAAGCGGCGCTTGCGCAAGCGCCGCAGGGTTCGGGCGTTCTGATTCTGGCTGACGAGTATCCGCACAAGACGGCCAGGATTGATCCTGCGGTTTTTCACGGCGCAGCCCAAAAGCGCCTGCGGCTCTACGTGGAGTTCCCCTCCTCGGTTCCCGGCCTAAAACTTGGTGCGCCGCAGCACGTGGCGCGCGGACATACCCAAAACCTTTTGGAGCGCGTGGTGGTGAGCTCGTTGGTTTTCGGGCCGGCGCTCAAGCGGCTGCGGATTCTGACGCTGCACGATTGCGTGTACGTCGCGGCCAAAGCGCCGTCGGCCGAGCTGGTTCTGGCGCGGGTGGCGGGGTTTGACACGGCCGTTTACGGACTGCCGCAACAGGGCGTCCAACCCATTCTTTTTAAGCACGCGAACGGCAGCCTTCTGGTGGCCACGACCAAGCTGAGTGAATTTGTGAAGGGCCGTTATGCGCCTTCCGAGGCCTGGGCGCATGTCTGGCGGTGGGTCTTGGAATGGCTTTCACCGCGCGAACAATTCACCCCGCTCCATTGGACTCCGGCGGTGCGTCCCGCCTTTGGAAAGAATGTGCGCTTGCCTGCCACCGGGGAACTCGATGCTTTCCGTAGCGGCGTCCGGTGGTTTTCAGATGCCAGGATGTTTCCGGTGCCGGTGGGGCAGCCGGGGACCAACCCGCCTGCCGGTGCTGCGGCCGCCAAAGGCAATCGTTCGAAGTCAGGAGACGGCAGCGGGGGAGTGTATGAAGGCATCTCAAGCGTCATTGAATGGAACGGAGATCAGCGGGTGGGCCGGGGGCTTCGCGCCGACTGCGCCGGAGAGGTTTCCCTGTCCATGGCGTTGTCAGGCGTGATCGACCGGAAGCCGGAGAACCGCGCCATTGCCCGCAACCTGAACGACTTTATCTATTTTACTTCGCCGCTGGCGCAGGGGCCGCGCAATGATCCGGCATCTCCCGCATTCGGCCTGGTGGGCTGGGGCACGCCGAGCTCGCTGGGCACCTATTATGGCGATGACAACGCCCGGAGCATGCTGGGCACCATGGCGGCGGCGGGCCTGCTGCGCTCAAGCCGTTGGAATGAAAAAGTGCTGCGCTGCCTGCTGGCCAATTTACGAACAAGCGGGGTCTTCGGCTTCCGTCCCAATTCGCTCAAGGAAGCCGAACTTGAAAAACTGGGCTGGCGCCATTACTACGACAGCCGCTACGTAAGCTACCATCCGCACTATGAGGCTTACCTGTGGGCGTGTTTCCTGCGTGCTTATCAGAAGACGGGTTACAAGTCCTTCCTCGACCGCGCCCGGACGGCCATCCGTATGACCATGGAGGCCTATCCGAACCAGTGGCACTGGACGAACGGCCTGCAGCAGGAGCGCGCGCGGATGCTGCTGCCGCTTGCGTGGCTGGTTCGCCTGGAAGACACCGCCGGGCATCGAGCCTGGCTCAAGAAGGTGGCGCATGACCTGATTTCGTTCCAGGCCGGGTGCGGAGGCATTCGGGAAGAAGTGGGGTCTGTGGGAAAGGGGAAATACGGCCCGCCGAAATCGAATGCCCAGTACGGGACGAATGAAGCGCCCCTGATCCAGGAGAACGGCGACCCAGTGTGCGACCTTCTCTACACCACCAACTATGCCTTCCTGGGCCTTCATGAAGCGGCGGCCGCAACGAACGATCCGCTTTACATCCACGCAGAGGATCGACTCGCGGACTTTTTGTGCCGGATTCAAATCCGCTCGGAGCATCACCCGAAGCTTGCAGGCGGCTGGTTCCGCGCTTTTGACTACGCGCGTTGGGATTATTGGGCGAGCGGCTCCGATTGGGGCTGGGGCCCGTGGTCGATTGAAACCGGCTGGACGATGTCCTGGATCACTTCGGTGCTCGCTATGCGCCACCTGCGGACGTCGCTGTGGGCTCTCACCGGCCGCTGTGGCCTTGGGCCGCACCTTGATAAGCTGGTTTCGATCATGTTCAACAGGGAAGGGTGAAGGGTTTCGCTGCCTGGGACTCGAGGGCTGCGGTTCTGGGAAGAGTTCCGCAAGAACATTTTACTGTCCCGGTACGCCGGCCGGGCGCCTCTTCAAGGCCTGATGGTTTTCTCGAAGAATTCTCAGGCAGCGCGCCGCCGCCGGTAAGCTCTCTTGGTTTGGGAGCTACCGGGTTTGGGCGGTGAGAGGGGGGTGTTTCTGGTGGTCGTTGCCCATGGCGCCGGTGTGGATGGAATCCATTCCGCCGCTGGCAGTTACTTGACTGGAAGCCTTGGTGTAAGGGCGGTTCACCTTGGACGACAGCTCTTTCATCCCTGCGATCAGGACGAGAGACACCAAGAGGATAATCAAGGCGTATTCCACCAAGCCTTCCCCCCGTTCCTGGGACCAGAGGTTTCTGAGCATTTGTGGCACAGGATTGCTCCTTGTGTTACCAAGTCTTCTTATGTTTATCGACCCTTTTGCTGACCAGCTTGAGGTGCGCGAAGCTTTTCCGAAGCGGCAGTATCGGCCCCCGCCACGGAAACTCGGGCTGGAGCAACACATTTCATGTTACGGTGTCGGCAAGGGTTTGGGTATTCGGTGATTCCTGTAAATATTGTGCGCAATGGCCTGGTATTGAGGGGAGGTAAATACCTGATTATACATGGGATGTTGTTTAAGTGAGCAACTCGAAGGCAAGCTTAAACTTAGTTTTCAAGAGCCTGTGGATGAAGGCAGGACTGGAACTGGGAGGATGATCGCATCTTCCCGGCAAGCCCTTCAGCCGAAACAGCCCTGGCTTGGTTCCGGCCTCTTGTCTGCTGAGTCCGGCCCCACACTGAATGGCTGGCTTTAAACGACTCCCTCGAGGCGCTCGAAGGGTCTCAAAAGATGGTGATGGCAGCCACGGTTAGGGTAATCAACGCAATGAGAAGCAGGTACTCCGAAAAACCTTTTTCGTGTCTTCCCTCTTCCTGGCTCCGGACGGGTTCCCGCATCACACTCCCCCTTAGCCGACCGGCCCATTGCAATTAGTCCTGCACGCCACCGGCGGACATTTCTGGACATCCTCAGCCCCGTAAAGGTCAGCCCGGCTTTTCGTTTCAAGATTGGCGACTGGGGGCGATCATAGTCTGTAAACCTCTTGTTGTTCAATCGGGTGCTCCCTGTATTTGACAGGATTTATTTCCTGATGGGCCGGCGGGTAAATACCCGCGCCCGAAGCCGATTACGGATGATTGCAACGAGATAAGGGGCGGAGCCACTAGCCTCAGCATCAAGGCGCTTTGCGCGCGCACGGCCCTGGCGCAAGCACAATGAAACCGTGCCCTTGGCGGACGATCCCGGGCTCGCAAGCGTGTGGGGCGCGACGCCTGTCGGGCGCTGGGTTCATTCCGGGAGTCGGTCTGGTTTCCGCATTAACTACTTAGTTACTTGACTTTGCCACTCATCCAGCCTAGAATCAAACAGTTTTTTTTGCGGTTTTTGGGAGTCCTGCGGCAATAAGTAGAAAGAGCCTGACGGTTTAAGCAGTGGCGTCGTCGGCATGGGGGTCTGTGCATGCCGCGCAAGTCGATCCAAGCTTAGCCGAACGGCATTCGGCGTTGAGGAGGGGAAATGGGGAAGCGAATTGCACATTTTGTAGTTGTTTCAGGTGTTGTTGCGATGGCCGCATTGGTATGGGCCAACATCGCCACCGCCCAGGCGGGGCCGGGGCACTCAATGGCCATTGTGGTGCATGATAATGCCCACGTCACTTCTCCACCCTTGCGCAACATTCCTCCGATTCCTTCAAGCGTTCTGAGCAAGCTCTCCATTCGTCTGCGTCATCCCCATCCTCTTTCAGGGGTGCGGAGGCTATTGCCGGACCCTGCCCTGCAGACTTCGTCGGGGCCTGCCGTGGCCACCACCAGCGGATCGAACTTCTTTGGTATCGGGGTGGGATTGGGGAGCTTTTCTCCCAGCTATGCACCCCCTGACACCAACGGTGCGGTTGGGGCGACCGAGTATGTGCAGTGGGTGAACGCCGATTACGCGGTCTTCGCCAAGTACGACAACGAAACGATTAACAACAAGACTTACAACGCAGGGCAATTGGTTTACGGTCCCGTCGCTGGCAACCAGATCTTCAGCGCTCTGGGCGGAGCATGCGCCAGCAACAACAGCGGAGATCCTGTCGCGGAGTTTGACAAGCAGGCGAACCGCTGGGTGCTGATGCAGCCGGTATTCTCGAATCCTTACACGATCTGTGTGGCGGTTTCGCAGACTTCCGAGGCCACGGGCGCTTACAATCTTTACGCGTTTCCGGTCAGTCCCACCAATGACTTCCCTGATTATCCCAAGCTGAGCGTCTGGCCCGACGGCTATTATCTTTCCTACAATTCGTTTCAAGGGAACACGTTTGCGGGAGCGGCGGCCTGCGTGATGGATCGCGTCAGCATGCTTCAAGGCAAGTCGGCCACCATGCAGTGCTTCCAGCGTAGTTACAGCGACGCGGGCCTGCTGCCATCCGATCTGGACGGGGATTCCGGAGCGGCGGGAACCACCCAGGCTCCTCCGGCAGGAACGCCGAATTATTTTCTCGAGCTTGGAGGGAACTCCAACCTTAATCTTTACAAGTTCCACGTGGATTGGGCGAACTCCGCCAACTCCACCTTCACGGGGCCCATTTCCATTTCGGTACCCTCTTACAGCCTGGCCTGCGGCGGGGGCACCTGCATCCCCCAATCGGGAACCAGCGAACAGTTGGACTCGCTGGGCGACCGCCTGATGTACCGTTTGGCCTACCGGAATCTCAATGGGGTTGGGACCTTGGTTGCAACCGACTCCGTGGATACCGGCAGCGGCAATACGGGCGTCCGCTGGTATGAAATCCAGGGGCTTGACTCAAACCCCACTGCGATTCAGGCCAGCACCTACGCCCCGGATTCAAATTATCGATGGATGGGCTCGATTGGGATGGATAAGTACGGAGATATCGCGCTCGGCTACAGCGTATCCAGTTCTAATATGTATCCCGCCATCCGCTACACGGGCCGACTGTCCAGCGATACGCCGAACACCCTGGAGGCTGAAACCAGCATCGTGGAAGGCGGGGGGGCGCAGCTGCCCAACCTGAGCCGCTGGGGCGACTACAGCGCCATGACCATCGACCCGGTGAATGATTGCACTTTTTATTACACCAATGAGTACCTGCTGAGCAACGGCACCTTCAATTGGAGCACCCGGGTTGGGGCTTTTGATTTCAGCAATTGCGGCAGCGCTTCCTCCTATTCCCTCTCAGCTTCTCCCTCCATTCAATCGGTGGGCCAGGGTGCGAGCGCGGACTACACGCTGAATTTCAGCCCACTGAACAGCTATTCGGGCAGCGTCAACCTTACCGCCACCGGCTTGCCGGCGGGAGCTACCCCGAACTTCAGCAATGGCACTGTTTCCGGAGCGGCTGGCACTTCGACGTTGACCGTCAGTACGGACAATTCCGTGGCCGCCGGGACGTACCACTTTACGGTCCAAGGCACCGATGGAAGCCTGACCAGCCTGACGCCTCTCATCCTGGTCGTGACGCCTCCCACGACGCCCGACTTTTCCATTGCGGCATCACCCACTTCGGCCAGTGTGGATCAGGGGCAGAGCACCAGTTACAGCGTGACGGTGAGTTCGCTCAACAGCTATAGCGGGACGGTGGATCTGAGTGCCAGTGTATCGCCGTCAGGTCCGAGCCCAAGCCTTTCGCCGTCGGTTTCGGTAACGTCTTCGACGGCCGGAACGGCGACCCTTACGGTGTCCACCACCAGTTCCACGACCACCGGCTCCTATACGGTTACGATCACGGGAACGGACAGCTTGGACAGCTCGCTAAGCCATCAAACCCAGGTTACGCTGCAGGTGAACCAGGCTGCGCAGACCGGCAACTTCCAGCTTGCCGCGGCCTCCGGAAGCCTGACCGTGGGCGTCAATTCGAGCAATACGGATAACATCACAATCACGCCGTCGGGGGGCTTCACGGGCAGCGTCAGCCTCAGCCTGAGCAGCCTGCCACATGGGGTGCACTCCAGCTTCAGCGTGAATCCTGTTTCAATTACCGGGACAGCGTCTGGAACCTCCGTCCTGGCCATAGCGACCAACAAGCACCCGCAGACGGGCACTTTCAATCTGGTGCTCACGGCAACCAGCGGCAGCCTGACCCAACAGATCCCGATCATCCTGACCGTTGGCACGTCTTCCTCCGGGGACTTTTCACTTTCCAGCTCGCCTTCGAGCCAGACGGTCACGCAGGGTTCAGGCACCAGCTACACCGTTTCGGTCTCGGCATCGGGTGGGTTCAACAGCGCGGTGGGCTTCAGCGTGAGCGGGTTGCCGAGCGGGGCCAATTATAGCTTCAACCCGACTTCGGTCACCGGCTCCGGTTCGACCACCATGGCAATCACCACCAGCGGCTCAACAACGACCGGCACGTATAACTTGACGGTTAAGGGCACCAGCGGAAGTTTGAGTCATACAACTTCTGTTACGCTGGTTGTTAACGCTTCTACGACGCCGGACTTTTCACTTTCGAGTTCGCCTTCAAGCCAGACGGTCACGCAGGGTTCAGGCACCAGTTACACCGTCTCGGTCTCGGCAACGGGTGGGTTCAACAGTGCGGTGGGCTTCGGCGTCAGTGGCTTGCCGAGCGGGGCCAATTATAGTTTCAACCCGACTTCGGTCACCGGCTCGGGTTCGACCACCATGTCCATTACAACCGGTGCTTCAACCCCGGCCGGGACGTATACTTTGCAGGTTACGGGCACCAGCGGAAGCCTGAGTCATACAACCAACGTTACGCTGGTGGTTAGCGCTCCATCGTCGGGAGACTTCTCAATATCGGCGACGCCCGGCAACGTAACGCTCAAAGGCAACGGCACAGCCACGTACAACATCAGCATTTCACCTTCGGGCGGGTTCACCGGTGACGTGGCGTTAAGCGTGACCGGAGTTTCGGGGGCGACAACGAGCTTCAGCCCCAGTACTGTGAGTGGCGGTTCGGGCACGTCAACCCTGTCGGTTTCCGGAGCGAGCAAAGGCAACTACTCGCTCACGATTACGGGAACCAGCGGATCGCTTACGCACTCGACCTCGGTAAGTCTGAAAGTCCATTAGTCGGTTTCAGGGACGCCTGGGGGGCTGCGCGATTCTGCGCCGTCCCTCGGGCGCTTCTCCCATCGGTTTCTAACCGTTCCGCCCTCCTTGATTCCAAGCGATTGTTTCCGTTTTAACTTCAGCGCGCCGTTATCGGCTGCGTCCTGGAGGCTGCTGCCTTTGGGGCCGGGCTGGATTCAACTGAAAGCCTTCGGGCTATTCCTGTGCTCACATTCGAGGGTGATTGTTGTCACTGCGCCCGAAGGCGCGTTCATGGGGTAATAAGCCAGGGTCTCTTGAAGGATTTTTGGAGGGAGCCATGGGGAACAAATCCAGGAAAAAGAGCATCCTGGTGATCGACGACGACGAGCGCGTCCTGATCGCCATGGAATGCCTGCTTGAAGCCGAAGGCTACGAGACGGCAACGGCCTGGAGCGGGCACGAGGCTCTTGAACTGTTGCGCCTGCAGAAGTTTGATTTGGTGGTCGTGGATGACTACCTCTGGGACATGGATGTTGAGGTTATCTTAAAAACCCTTCAGCAGATGGCCGTGCCGCCACGGGTGATGCTGACCGATAACGCACCCGCCTCCGGCGCGCTGAACCGGTATCAGGGCTTTGGCGCTAGCGCCGTGGTGAACAAGTGGGCTTCGTGTGATGAGATTGCCAGGTCGGTTCGGGAATGCCTTGCGGAGAGGCCGTCGCAAGAGGTGCTGGTCTAACCATGGTGACGCAGTTGCCGACAACACCGCAGCAGGAGAATCCCCCGGTGCTGCTGGTCCGCGACGGGGCCAGCCACTGGAGCGAACTGAGGGCATTGCTCGAGGCGCAGTCCCTTTCCGTAATCGAGGTGGGAGAACTGCGCCAGGCCGAAGAGCAACTGAAGAGTTGCCATCCCCCGCAACTGATGTTTACGGCGGTTTTGCTTGCCGACGGGGACTGGAAACGCGTTCTTCTGCTGGCGAAGAAGGCGGGCGTGCCGTTGATTGTTGTCTCAGGCCGGTTGGATATGGGCTTTTCCCTGGATGTGCTGCGGCGAGGCGTCTTCGACTTTATGGTCCCGCCTTTTGATCGGGACGACATCCGGTACGTGGTTCGCAACGCGAGCGGGCTTGGGACGCCAGGGCCGGAGCAGTCTGAGCCCCAAGCCGCTTGATTCGGTCGGCTGTGCCGCACAGCAAGGTGTGACCGCGGTCACAGCACGGAACCGAAGATCGTTCTAACTCTACAGGCCAGGGCCGGCTGAACAGCCAACCGGCGAGCAAGGATTCTGGATGCGAAGTTTTCCAAAGGGGGCGCGATGCCACAACAAAATGAGCGAGACATCCTGGCCATTCTAAAGCGTGAGCTCGAATGCATTGAAACGGGTCAATACGGGCCACCGGTAAAAGATCCGGTGGAGGCAACCTCGACCATGTTTGAAGATTCGGAAACTTGCCTCAACTATGGATACCCTTACCGGGTTCACTCCTGCTCTGAATGTCCGCTGATCGGGTTTGTTCCGAAAGAGAAACAGGCTTCGGCGATGCCCTGCCATGAAATCCCTCTCGACGCTGCGGGAAGAACCTTGGAAGGGTTCGCGCAGGGCAAAGACGCGAGTGATTTACAAGCGGCCGTCAAAGACTGGCTTCGAAATGCCATCCAGAGGCTTGAGTCCGCACAGCCGTCGCAAGGCCCCAAGGCGTAAACGGGTTAACCTGCCTGCGCGGTCTCCTTTCAGCCCGCCACACCTCTAAGCGTCCGGAATCCCGGCGCGAGTGGAGTTCAAACCACCGTTGCGCTCGGGTTGTGAGCACTCATCTGTTCCCTCATGCGAGACTTTGAAGCTTCAAAATAATTCCTTCTATTGAAGAATCAGAGGAGCATTCTACGCGAAAAACGGATCCAGTGATACACATCACATTGACTGGTGAGCATGCTCACTGCGAAGCCCTCAGGCGGCTGGTAAAAATATACCTCGATTCGGAATGGCTTGGGACGTTCAATCCAATCCGCTAGGTATAGAGTCACAGAATGAGCCTCAAAGATCCGGCAGGAATAATCAATATGGAGTACGCTTCCACCACCGACGGAGGTTGTTGCCCTGACGGCATCACGAGTTGTTCAGCGCCCAGAAGCCTCCTTCTTGACCCTGAAACACGGTTCCAAATCAGCTCAGACGCGGATGTTGACTTGCCGAGTTTCTGGAGCTTAGACTGTGATATATGTCACAGTGCCCAAGTGGCACCAGTTGAGAGAATGCTGAGCGTTGTTCCAACGTTGTTTTAAAGCCCTGCGGCGAAGGCTGTCCGGACATAGGTGGGTTAATGCTTTTACGGAAAAGGCCGAGGAATGGGACTTATAAAGCCGAAGCAGGCGGAAAAGGGGAAATTGAAATGAAGCGACTGTTGCGATTCATGGTAGGTGGCGCGCTTTTGGCAAGCACGTTTTGTTTCTTTGCGATAGCCAATCTATATGCCCAACGGCGGCCCGCTACTGAAAAGGGCCCGTCCGTCGCCTGGAAGCCGCCCGTCGAGGTGAACCCCAAGGATTACGTTGGGGCCCAGACCTGCGCTGGGTGCCACCAGGAGATCGCGAAACAATTTTTTAAGACTGTTCACGCGCAGGAGAGCGAAGGCACGCACGCCGCACCTGCTGCTGCGGCCGCGCCCGCATCTCCCTCGGCTGCCGCCGGGAAAAAGCTTTACGACAACATGATGTGCGCGGGCTGCCACAAGATCGGCGGCCAGGGCGGAACGGTCGGCCCGGCTCTTGATAATGTGGGCGCCCAAAGCAGCCGTGCGCAAATCGAGAACATCCTGCTGAAACCGCCCTCCGGGTCGGTGATGCCGGCTTTGCCTGCTAATACGCCGTCCAAGAAGACGAACGAGCTGGTTGATTACATGATGTCGCTGAAGGGACAGACCCAAGCAGCGGCGGCCGCCGCTCCGTCCGGTCCGGTGACGGTCAGTGGATGCGAAATGTGCCACGGGCCGGGCCACGCCCATGTTCAGGCCGAGATGGCGGCTGGAGGTGATCCCGCAAAGATAGCCGCCGGCAAGAAGCTTATCTTCCACTTTAACGGCAGCCCCAAAGAGAACTCAGCGCGTTGCCTTAGCTGCCACGATTCCGGGAAGGCGCAGTCTTCCTTTGCGCATTCGGTCCATGCCACGGCGGGCGTTTCTTGCATCGATTGCCACACCATGCACCCGACGGACTTGGCGGATGCCGGCAAACCCAAACTTCAAGGCGCGCAAGCGCAATTCTTTGGTGTTCCCAGGCTGACCAAACAAAATACCTGGCTGACCGGCCCCATGCTCAAAGAGCCGCAACCCCAGCTTTGCTATGGCTGCCACCGGACCGTGCAGGCGCAATTTGCGCTGCCCGAACATCACCGGGTGGGCGAAGGCTTCATGAAGTGCACGGACTGCCATAACCCTCACGGCACGATGAACCACTTCCAATTGAAAAAAGCCAATTGGGAAGCGTGCGTGAGCTGCCACGTGGAGAAGCGTGGGCCCTTTGTTTATGAGCATGCGGTTGTCCGGGTGGACGGCTGCACGGCCTGCCACAATCCCCACGGAAGCGTTAACAACTTTATGTTGAAGCGGCGCGAGCAGCGCTTGCTGTGCTTGCAGTGCCATACGGTGGTGCATACCTCACCGGAAGTTTCCGGGTGGCATGGCCAGGCGAACGTGCCGCACGGCCGGGGCGGATTCCAGGCTTCTGGACCTTGCACCCGCTGCCATGTGGCGATTCACGGATCTAATTTTGACTCGACCCTGTTGCGATAGGAGGTTTGGCGTGAGAGTTACACGTAGTTTGGTCTTTTTGACAGCGATATTTCTGGCGGTGTTGCCGCAGCTCAAGGCTCAAAGCCAGAGCCAGCCTCCCCTTCAGTGGGACGGATTTGGAGTCCAGGGCTCGGCGAGTATGGGATACCGCTTTACGGACGTCAAAGGCTATGAGCCGATGTTCGAAGAGCTGTATAACCTCAAGACCGGTCCCCGGCTCATGAACTTCAGCATGTTCGGCCATAGCAATGGGACCAATCCCTTTGCCGACAATTTCTCACTGACCATGAGCGGCATGGGAGGCGATCCGTATCCGGGCGCGCAGTTCACGCTCTCCAAAACCAAGCTTTATGACTTGAGAGTCAACTGGCGTCAATCCTACTTCTATTTCAACCAGAACGATAATGTGATTCTGCCCACCGCAGAGTCTTACGGGCTGACCGATAATCACGATTGGGCCAACGTGCGGAAGCTTGGGTCGGTTGACTTGACCCTGCACGCTACCAACAACCTGCGTTTCAACCTCCAGTATTACAAGACGTCATTCAGCGGCCCGACCTTCACGACTTTTTCGCCGGCCTACCTGGACGAGCCGGGCAGTTGGGGAGGCTACGCGCGGGCGAATGCTTACTCGTTGTACGCCCCGACTTTTGATAACACCAACCGCTTTACCGGCGGTTTCGACTACACATGGCATCAATGGAACCTTCATTACAATGTTGGTTACCAGACCTTTGATGACAATGTAACCATGAATGCCGCCAACCCCGGGGGGTTGTCCATCGCTCAAACGGAGGGTGCGCCTCTTTACAATGCCGTGTGGAGTGATTACCGGAGGCTGACAACGCCGGTCAGCGAATTTTCCTACAACGGCAAGCCCAACTCGTGGGTGTCGATGCGGGGCAGTTACCTTTTCTACCGCTATAGCGGGCCGGCCACCCTTGACCAGACGTTTTCTGGAGTCAACCCGCCAACAGACTACCTCATAACTCAAAGCGGCCGGTCACACGTCAGCGAGCCCAATAACATTGTTCAGCAAGGGTTCACCTTCCACGTCAAGCCCTGGTGGGATATCAACCTGGACTACCGCTATACGAGATTTACAACCGATGTCACCGGAGATTTCCTTAGCGTCTTCACAGGAACCACGGATGGCGTGACGACTCTGCCGGCTGCTGCAAGCGAAACCGTTAACAATAGCTGGAAGTTCGGTCTGCACGAAGGTGATCTCAAGATGATCTTCACGCCGGCAAACAACTTCGTGATCAGCCCCGGCGTAACCGTTTACAAGTCCGATGTCGAAGCGTTGGAAGAAGGTGAGGTTGATCCTGCCCGCAGCCTGACAAACCATGCGGTGTCACCGATGTTGAGTGCGTTTTACCGGCCTTCAAAGTGGTTTGACGTGCGCGGCGATATTCGCACCTACAACAACGGCGCGTCGTATACCTCTCTTACGCCCCACACCAACACGACGGGACGCGTGGTGGCGAACGTTCACCTGAGCCAGAAATTCACCCTGAGCGACGAAGTCTATGTCGTCAATCAGAAGCTGCTGGCCGTGCAGTATCACGGCAAAGTCCAATCGAATTCCACCATGCTGACCTATACCCTCAATTCCAAGTATTCAGTCTATGGAGGGTTCACTTACGATAACGAATTCGCCTCCGGGATCATCTCCTGGCAGCGCGGCGTGCCCACGCCGGGAACCACTGACACGCTGCGTGATCAGGCTCTCAACCGGGTCTGGCAGGGGGGCATGCAGGCTGCGCCGTGCAAGTACTTCGGCATTCGCTTTACCGGGAACTTTGTGCGCACAACGGGCTTGGGCGAGGAAAGCGGAATCAGCCCGGTTTACGGCCCGTTGACTTTCCCTTACGGAACTGGCTCGGTTTACTTCAATTTCCCGAAGGCCGGCACACTTTCGGTTGATTTGCAACGGACGTATTACACTCAGCAAATCATTCCCGTCAACAATTTCAGCGCCAACATGCTGATGATCCGCTGGACGCGTGATTTCTAATAATGTTCATGCTATCCTGAGGATATTGTCATGGGAATGTGCTTTATAAAACTGAGGTTTACAGCCTGCGGGTTTGCAAACGAGGAGGAAAAGTGGTTAAGAAGCTGAGTGTAAAAACAACCTTCGTAACGCTAACAACCTTTGCAGCGGCTCTGTGCCTTTTCCTGGCGCCTGGCGCCTGGGCAAAGGGCAATGCAAAAGCCGGGAAGGCGACTTATAACGCAAAGTGCGCCATGTGCCACTCGATGGACGGCAGCGGCAACAGCCCCATGGGAAAGACCATGAAGGTGCCGGACCTGCGGTCCAAGGCGGTTCAATCGAAATCTGACGCGGAGCTTGCCAGCATCATCGAGAACGGCAAAGGGATGATGCCGAAGTACGGCAGCCAGCTCAGCAAGCAGCAAGTGAGCGATCTGGTTGCTTATATTCGAGAACTGGCTAAGAAGTAAAGTCCGAACCCGCGCTGTCCGGCGGGTTGGAGGTATTGCAGATGAATACGAAGCTGAAACTCGGACTATTCATGGCAGCGCTGACCGTCGGAATCGGGCTATCCTCGCTTTCTTCTTTTGGCACGATGAAAATCGCTCAAAAGGAGAAGGCGAGTTGCACGACCTGCCACGTAAAAATGGGTTCCAAGGAACTCAACGCGGTGGGCAAGTGTTACGCAAAAGAGAAAGATTTGAAGAAGTGCGAAGCGAAAGCTAAGCAAAAGAAGAAGTAACCGCACGGGATCCTTCCGGCGGGAGGCGCTGTAGAATCGCGGATTGGAGGTGGACCATGAACCTGTTTCCTTATGTGGTGACTTGGGTACCTCTTGGCGTTATCGTCGTCGTCCTGGCCATCTACTACAACGTGGTGGCCGGCCAAGAGGACGATACGATTCACGTGCTCGAAAGCGATGCTCCCTCAGTGGCAGCGCAGGTCAAGCTCACACGCAAACTGGAAATGATTGAGCGATGGGGCAAGGGCCTCACTGCCGTTGTGGTGGTTTACGGGCTCGTCATCCTCGGTATCTATCTCCATTTCATGTGGCAGCAAGGCGCAAGAATACCAGGATGAGGATTGAGTCAATCGGGACCATTTCGGAAGGTTTGCACCCGGCTGAGGTCCGTGATTCTGTGCGGGTTGCTTTTCTCGATCGCCGCGCTCGGCCGGGCGCAAGGCTCAAGCGGGCTTAATTGCGCCGGTTGCCATACGGATAAGGCGCAGGCCCTTAAGAGCTCCGCCCACGAGGGACTAAGCTGTACCACCTGCCACGTGGGAATCAAAACCTTCCCTCACCCTAAAGACATCAAACTGCCCACTTGCGGGCAATGCCACCAGCGGCAGGCGGCCGAGTGGGCGCGCAGCGCCCACGGCATTGCGCACGCCAAAGGCAATAAGGCCGCGCCCACCTGCCAGCTCTGCCACGGCGACGCCCACCAGTTGAAAAGAACGAATACCTGGGCGTTTAAGAAATCCATCCCGCAATTGTGCGGGGCGTGTCACGCGCAGATTTATTCGAAATACGAGGAGAGCGTTCACGGTCAGGCGATCGCGCGGGGCGTGTTTCAGGCGCCCGTCTGCACTAGCTGCCACACCGCTCATTCCGTCCAGCCTCCGAGCGCCCCGTCTTCCACGGTTTTCCCGACACATATTCCAGAGACCTGCGGGCAATGCCACGGGAACGTCACCATATCCCGGCGGTTCAACCTGCCGCGCGACCGGCTGCTGAGCTACGATGCGTCCTTCCACGGCCTGGCGGTGAAAGAGGGCTCCCTGACCGCGGCGAACTGCGCCAGTTGCCATGGGTTTCATCTGATCCTGTCGGCTTCAAACCCGAGGTCGACCATTAATCCGAAAAATCTTTCCAAGACCTGCGGCAAATGCCACCGGGATGCGGGGACGCGATTCGCGCTGACTCCGGTACATGTCCTGCCGGGGATGTCAGAGCCGGGGGCGGTCCGCTGGGTTCGCCTCTTTTACCTGGTCCTGATTCCTCTGCTAATCGGCCTGATGTTCGTGCATAATGCCGGCGACTGGATTCGGAAGCTGGCCAGCCTCCGCCTGCGCAGGATTCAGCCAGCCACTCTTCCCACCGTGGCCCAGCCAGCCGGCTCTCCCGCCTTGAATAACAACGTGCGGATGTATTTTTTTGAACGGCTTCAACATGCAACCTTGCTGATTTCCTTTGCGGTGCTTGTCTGGACGGGCTTTGCATTCCGGTACTCGACGGCATGGTGGGCGCGGCCGCTGCTGGCGGTGGAGGGGGGCTGGGAGCTGCGCGCCATCATTCATCGGATTGCGGCCGTGATTTTCATGGCCGTAGCGGGCGCCCATGTGCTTTCATTGATCAGGAGCCGGCGGCTCCGGGGGCATTGGCTGAGCTTGTGGCCAAAGCTGGATGATGTGCGCGAGGCTTTCCAGACGTTCGCGTATAATTTGGGGTTGCGGCGCATACGGCCCCCGCGTTCGGACCATAACTACGTGGAGAAAGCCGAATACTGGGCGGTGGTTTGGGGCGCGGTGCTGATGAGCATCACAGGTATCATGCTTTGGGCTCACAATTGGGTCCTGGCCTGGCTGCCCATGGTGTTTCTGCAGCTTGCCAGCACGGTTCATTTTTATGAGGCGGTTCTGGCAGCTCTCGCCATTCTGGTTTGGCATCTCTACTCGGTGATTTTTGACCCGGAGGTTTACCCGATGGACCCCGCGTGGCTGACCGGGCGTAGCGTCCGGCGGCGTGAGGGTGAGCCGCTAGACCTCGGCCATGAAGAGACCGAGGCGCTCGAGGGCAAGAAAGAAATGAAGCAGGATCAGCAGGGGCAAGCGCCGACTGGGGATTCAGCAAAGATTCAGGAGGATAAGGACCCAAAGGATGACTAGTCAGAATGACGGATTTAGGAAGTGGATTTCTCCATACGTATATCTTTCCAGCAATTGGCTGAGCCGCGTCGGTGTGGTGATGGTCACCACGGGGGCGATCTTATGGCTTATTCTCCTACCGGTTATGTTTCGCGGGTTTACCAGCAGCCCCTACTCGGGAATTCTGACCTTCATGGGGCTGCCTGCGCTGTTTTTTGGCGGATTGATTCTCATCCCCGTCGGGATCGTTTTTCGCGCGCGCAGGGAACGGCACCGGGGTATCTATCCTAAGAATTTTCCGCCGCTGGACTTCCACAATAAAGAGCTTCGCCGACTTCTGTTGTTCATTGGCGTAACAACTGTCATCAATTTGGTCATCGGCGCCCAGCTCATGTACTCAGGTGTCAATTACATGGACAGCGTGAGCTTTTGCGGCAAAACGTGCCACACGGTCATGCAGCCGGAGTACGTTGCCTATGAGCATTCGCCTCACGCTCGGGTCGCGTGCGTCCAATGCCACATCGGCCCGGGCGCCTCGTGGTTTGTGCGCTCCAAGCTGTCAGGATCCTACCAGGTTTACGCGACCATTTTTAACATTTACCCCCGTCCGATTCCGGTTCCTGTCAGTAACCTGCGGCCCGCCCGGGCTACCTGTGAACAGTGCCATTGGCCGGCCAGGTTTGAAGGCAACCGCCTGGTGGTTATTCCGCAATATGCTGAGGATAAGGCGAATACGCTGACGAAGACCGTCTTGCTGATGCATATCGGCGGGGGCAACGGGCTGGGTGGAATCCATGGAGCGCACGTGGGGCCGGGGATCACGATCCGATACGGGTCGGATGAAAGCCGGCAAAAAATGAATTGGGTTCAATACACCGACTCCCAGACGGGGAAGAAGGTTCTGTTTGTGAATCAGGGGGTCAACCCCAAGAAGGTCGACACCTCGACCGGCCGGGCGATGGATTGCATCGATTGCCACAACCAGCCTGCCCACAAATTCTATTTGCCCGAGCAGGCGATGGACGACGCCATGTCGGCCGGGGAAGTTTCTCCCTCGCTTCCTTTCGTCAAGAAGGAAGGCGTTGCGCTTCTGAAAGCAAAATATACGACCCAGGCTGAGGCTTCGCGGAAGATTATCGCCGGGCTCGAGCAGTTCTACAAGCAGAGCTACCCTGCCGTTTACGCTTCCCAGCGCGGAGAAATTTCTAAATCGGCCCAGGCCGTGGCGGCAATCTACTGCCAAAACGTGTTTCCCAAAATGAAGGTGACCTGGGGGACGTACCCCAACAATATTGGCCACATGAATTTCCCCGGATGTTTCCGCTGCCACGGAACCCTTCACGAGAGCAACGATCCCAGCAAGGTCGTTCCCCAGGATTGCAACCTTTGCCATAATCTGCTGGCGATGGGTAGTCCTAAGCCCCAGATCCTGACGGACTTGGGGCTAAATGGAGCGGGGACAAAGGCTCCATAGTCAGTGAGCCAGACCCCGGCGAAGTAAAAGCAGGCGGGCTCGCGAATCTTGGGCGCGCATGATAATCTAACGGGCAAAGAACTTTGCGAGACCGCACCCGGCGACGGTTGTAAGCCGGGTTTTCTCCTCGTCGCCGGGCCCTTCGGAATCATGAGAGGGGGACTGTGATCGGGTGAAAATCCTGGTGCTTAATGCGGGGTCCAGCAGTCAGAAGAGCTGCCTCTACGATCTCGGCAAGTCGCTGCCGGAAGCTCCTCCAGCCCCTGTTTGGGAAGCCCACCTGCAATGGAAAGGGTCGTTCCAGGACGCGCGCCTCGGGATAAAAACCTCCCGGGGAGAAACCGCTCACCAGCCGGTGGATGCCAATTCCCGCGACGCCGCTACGCGGCAGATGCTCAATACCCTTTGCCAGGGCCCTACCCAGGTTCTGAAAGACTTCTCTGAAGTGGACGTTATCGGCCATCGGGTGGTCCACGGTGGGCGGCAATACCGTGAATCAATCCAAATAACCGGAGAGGTCAAGCACGCCATCGAGCACTTGGCTGTGATTGCCCCGCTGCACAACCCCGCCAATCTGGAGGGGATTAAAACAGCTGAAGAGATTTTTCCGGGGCGGCCGCACGTGGCGGTGTTTGATACGGCTTTTCACAGCGGGATGCCTCCGGTGGCGGCGTTTTATCCGGGGCCCAACTCGTGGTTTGAAAGCGGGATCCAGCGCTACGGTTTCCAGGGCATCAGTTACCAGTATTGCTCCCGCCGCGCCGCCCGCATCCTGGGCAGGGATTTAAAGTCGCTTCGTCTGGTGGCTTGCCACTTGGGCCACGGATGTTCGCTGGCGGCTATCCACGACGGAAAGAGCGTGGACACCACCATGGGTTTCACGCCTTTGGAAGGGCTGATGATGGCCCGGCGGTCGGGCACGGTGGACCCCGGCATTTTAATTTACCTGCTCCGGGAAAAAGGCTATACGGCCGAGCGTCTGGACGAGGAATTGAATCGAAAATCCGGGATGCTGGGGATTTCCGGCGTTTCGGATGACATGCGGGAAGTTATTGCGGCCATGGACGCCGGGAATTCGCGGGCCCAGCTGGCTTTCGATCTGTATCATCACGTCCTGCGGCGCCACATCGGCGCCATGGTGGCATCCCTGGGGGGCCTGGACGCGTTGGTATTTACGGCAGGGATTGGAGAGAACTCATCTCGGGTCCGGGAGGCTGCCTGCCGGGGGCTCGAATTTCTGGGCCTGAAGCTCGATCCGCAAAAGAACGCGCAATCCGGGGTGGATCAGGACATCGCCGCCAAAGATTCCGGAGTCCGGGTGGTGGTGGTTGCGGCGCGGGAGGATTGGGAAATCGCCCGCGAATGCTGGAGATTGGCGCGTCCGGGCTCCTGAGGATACCACGATCATGTGGAAAAGCGGAACACGAGTGGAGAGAGGTAGATTATGAGTGAAGCGGTCTTTGCCCACCGAATCCAATTTGCTTTTACCGTAATGTTTCATTACCTGTTTCCCATTCTCACCATGGGCCTCGGATTTTTCATCGCCGTGTTTTCCACCCTCTACATGGTAACGAAAGACAAGCGGTACTCCGATGCGGCGCAGTTCTGGGCCAAGATCTTTGCCATCAACTTTGCCATCGGCGTGGTGACCGGGATTCCTCTGGAATTTGAGTTTGGAACCAACTGGAGCCGGTTTTCAAGCTTTGGAGGCGGAGTGTTCGGGCAGATGCTTCCGCTGGAAGGGGTTTACGCCTTCTTCCTGGAATCCGGTTTTCTGGGCATGTTCCTGGCCGGCGAGCGCCGGGTGGGACGGACGCTGCACTGGCTTTCAGGCCTGGGGGTCGCCTTGGGTTCTTTGCTCTCAGGCTACTTCATTGTCGCAACCAACGCCTGGATGCAACATCCCGTGGGGTATGCGATCAACCCGTCCGGCGGCGTACGGCTGACGTCTTTCTGGGCTGTCTTGCTTAATCCCTATGCCATCTGGGAATATGCCCACACCATTAACGGGGCGCTGCTCGCGGCCGCCTTTGTCATCGGAGGTGTTGGAGCCTTTTACCTGCTTTCAAACCGTCATCGGGATTTTGCCCGACTCTCCGTGAAAACGGCGGTGATCGCAGGGGTCATCCTGTCGCTGACTCAACTGTTTCCGACCGGTGATTTGAATGGCGCCAGCGTTGTGCAATCGCAGCCGACCAAGCTGGCCGCCATGGAGGGGCTTTTTAAAACCCAAAAGGGAGCTCCGCTGGCAATTATCGGAATGCCCGACACCGGTCAAGAGAAACTGATCGATCCCATTTACGTGCCTGATTTCTTGAGCTTCCTGGCTTACGGCCATTTCAATGCCACCGTCGAAGGACTGAGCCATTATGCCCGGGACCTTTGGCCTCCCGTGGAGCTGACTTATTACAGCTATCACATCATGGTGGGGCTGGGAACCATCTTCATCGCCCAAATGCTGATCGGGCTCTTCCTTTTGTGGAGGCGCAAACTTTATTCCAGCCGTTGGTTCCTCTGGATGCTGATGCTGACGGTGCCTTTCGTCTATATTGCCAATGAGGCTGGATGGGTGGTCTCGGAGGTTGGAAGGCAGCCGTGGCTGGTTTATGGACTTCTGTTGACTCACGCGGGAACCTCGACGAATGTCGCCGCCGGTGAAACCGTCTTCACCACTCTGGGGTTTGCTGGGATTTATCTTATGCTCGCGATCCTTTTTCTGTTTCTGGTGGCTCGTCTCATTCACCAGGGCCCGCAGGAGAGCGCCCCCACCGCTCCTTAGCGCCTGAGCCTGCGGCAAACAGAAAAGCAGTTGCCGGAATCTCGGCCGAACGAGCGGAGCGGGATTGTTGGAGGATGGAGGTTTTGATCAATGAACGTCGCCTGGTTTTGGATGCTTAGCGCGATGCTGACGGCCTATGCGGTGCTGGACGGGTATGACTTGGGCGTCGGCTCGATTTCCGTTTGGGTGGCGCGCGGCGATGCTGAGCGCCGGATGACGGTCAATTCGATTGGCCCGGTCTGGAACGGCAATGAGGTCTGGCTGCTCGCGGCAGGCGGCATGCTGGTGGTGTCGTTCCCGCGGGTTTATGCGTCGGGTTTTAGTGGGTTCTATCTGGCGCTGATGGTGCTGTTATGGCTTCTCATTTTGCGCGGCGTTTCCATTGAGTTTCGAAACCAGGTGGCGGACCCGCTTTGGAAAAGCTTGTGGGACGCGGGGTTCTGGGTGGGCAGTCTTCTGGTGGCTTTGCTGCTGGGGGTTGCGTTGGGCAATGTTGTGCAGGGCTTGCCAATCGGTCCGGATGGATATTTCCAGGGAACCTTCGCGATGTTGCTGAACCCCTATTCGCTGCTTACCGGCTTGCTGAGCGTTACCGTTCTTGCCTGGCATGGGGCGAATTATTTACGCAAGAAGACGGAGGGGGCGCTGCTTGAAAGGGCCGTCCGGTGGTCTCGCGGGCTGTGGTGGGCGGTGGCGGCCATGGTCGTCATCGTGACGATCGCCACGTTCTTTTTTCAGCCGGCTGCCGGCCGCAATTTCGATGCCCACGCGCTTGCCTGGGTTCTTCCGTTGCTGACCCTGGGGAGTCTTGTGTTAGGGTTTGTCTCGCGCCGCGAACAGTGGAATGATCGGGCATTTCGCGTTTCAACGCTTCTCATCATTGGGTTGATGGGCTCGGCCATGCTGACGGTCTTTCCCAATCTGCTGATGTCAACCCTCGACCCGCAGTACAGCCTGACGGTCTACAACGCGGCATCTTCGCCGCTGGCGCTGCGAGCTTCTTTTATTGCCAACATCGTTGGAATGGTCGGCGTGGTTGTTTACAGCACCTACGTTCACCGCACCTTCAGCGGCAAGGTTCGGGCGGACGAAGGCCATTATTAACCACAAGCTGACGCCTGCGCTTGGCGCCTGGTTCGTTGCAGATGCACAGACCCTCCCGCCGGAAGCAAGCCGTGGCCGTGATAGCGATTGGCGGCGGAGGGATAAGATAAGGCTGAACAGTTTATGTTGCTGGTGCCCGCAGGACGGCTCCAACTGTGTGGAGTTGCTCCAGTGTGGAGGTCACCCGGCCGCTTAATAACTGAACGATCTGGAATGCCGCTTCCGGATCGTGGCCCAGAAAGTGAAGGAAATCCTCACTGCTGACGAAACCTGCCCGGCAGGCGAAAGTTGCTACAGCCGTTTCCTCATGAGCCATGCCTGATACCGCCGCGCTAAGGCCCAGAATGTCTCCCGGCACGTGGACTCCTATCACCAGTTCATCGCCACCCGCCTTGGCCATTGAAAGTTGCACTCGGCCTGAATAAAGCATATAGATCCCGGACGGGAGCTGGCTTTGAGCAAAAAACTTATGTCCCGCCGGGTAAGCTCCATTGCTTGCAATTGCCTTGAGGGCCCGGCAAACGGACGGAGTGAGGATCATCGCTGCTTGGGTGTTTCTCTTGAGGCTTTCGTGGTTCCACTGAGATCGATTTCTCATGGCTTTTCTCCATCTGCCTGCAGGCTACGCGGACTTTGGGCCGCTGGCAGTGAGCCGGGTCACCCAAGGCAGTGTCCTTTTCACTCGTTTTAGAGCAGCCCTAGGGGCGGGAAGGTGAGGCTGGGAGAAGGAAATCCGGGCACATTTGGCGCCGTAATCCCAAAACAACGGACTTTTATAAGCTGTACTAGTCTTTAGTCTTGCGATCGTAAGCCGCAGGATTGGAGGCCTTTGAAAGGGCAAGCCCGGGAATCGAACGGCGCGGGTGGGGGTAAATCATCGGCCGCTGGGGCGGACTCCCGGGCTGAAGCTCATTCTCAAGATACTGTACCTGTGTACATCCATTGCTTCAGTGAGCTGCGTCACCGGCATGAGTGACGCAGCTCACTTCGACTAGGTTCCCAAAACGTTTTCCAAGCCCCTCTTGTTCAAAATGACCAGCGTCGATCCTTTCAGCTCGGCCAGGCGCTTATTCTTAAATTCACCCAGCGTTCTCGTCACGGTCTCTCGGGAAGTCCCGATGATTTGGCCGATCTCTTCGTGGGTCAAGGTTAGCTTAACCCGAACGCCCTGGAGCGTTTGTGGGCCTTTCGATGACCACTCGAGCAAGAAACGTGCCAGCTTTTCAGGAGCCGATTGTGACAATCCCAGAGACCGGACCTGCTCGCACGCTGTTTGATAGCTGGTGCTCAACTGTTGAGCGGCTCGGATGGAAGCTTCGCCGTGATCGCGCAGAAGACGCAGGAAATCATCCCTCTTAACAAAGTTAACCTGGCAAGGCTCAAGCGTCTCCGCGGTCGCCTGGAAAGCCGTGTCGGAAACCGCAGCATGTAAGCCCAAAATCTCGCCCGGTTTCACGATTCTCAAAATCAGCGTCTTCCCTTCGCTTGAAGTCATGGAGAGTTTCACGCGACCTTTGCAGAGCAGGAACACTCCTTGGGCTGACTGCCCCTCCACAAACAGTACGGCTCCCGCCGGATACGCCGTTGTGTACTTGATCGCCTCAAATGCTTGAACCCCAGCCGGCGAAAGGTCACAAAAATATCCCGGCTGTTTTCCATCACACACTTGGCAACCTTCGACAAGATCTAAGCCATAGGGTGACCGCATCTTACCCTCCGTTTCTACCCGCGTGGGCTCCAGCCCGCGCAATCTCATTGATAATATAACGAGCCATCAATTGGGTCCCCTGCAAATCGACGCCTTTTCCCACCATTCGGGCCAGCAACTTTTTCCCTTCCCGCCCAACGTAGGTGACGTCCGTTAGATCAACCGTGATCTGCCGGGATGGATGGGTCCCGCGTTCTATCCAAGTTCGTTCCAATTCATCAACCCAAGGGCCGGATAGCTTACCTTCCAACTTTACCGTGGTACCCTCCGGGGCTTCCTGGAAAGTAATTCTTAGCATATTATACACTCCCAGCAGTCCTTGCTCCCTCCTGTGATCTCAAGCAGCGTGCGCGGACCGGATGTTGCGGCTTTTCAGCTTTTGGACCATCGCCGCGCCGGTGATATTTGCTATGTCGATTGACGAAAAAGGAGGAGTCACGAAGTCAAAAGCTCCAAGCTCAAGAGTCTCCAGGTAAAGGCCAATATCGGCGGTGCGCGAGACGATGATAACCGGCAGCAAGGTGCTGGCTTGGTGTGCGATACGAAGGATGTCTTCCCACGTGCCATCCGGCAAAATCGTGTCGGTGAAAACCATCTCGCCCGAATTTCCTTCTTTCAAAAGGCGCGCTGCTTCTCTGCAACTGCGGACGCGGCGGACCTCCGTACCCAAACGCTTGAGAAGTTTCCCAAGCTCCTCACAGGGCTTATCTTCATCGTAAACCATGAGTGTTTTAATTTTTTCGTTCACGTCAATTCCTCTGGAAACAGCACGCGCTGTGAGAACCTT
>CAYWMN010000008.1:26966-30877 GCA_964459065.1 uncultured Acidobacteriota bacterium
GGATCCCCCGGAGATTTCCTCGCGAGTGATTCCCAGCTTCCGCATCTTGGAGTTCAGGGTGGTTCGCTTCAGTCCCAGGCGTGCGGCAGCGCCATGCGGGCCTCCGATAACTCCTCGGGACTCCCGCAGGACGCGAATAATGTGGTCGCGCTCAGCGTCCTCAAGCAGGGCGCTGGGACTTGCGGGATCATCGCCGATGAGGCTTAATTCTGCGAGAGGGACGCGCAGCACGGGGCCAGGCGAGAGAATGACGGCTCTTTCGATAATGTTCTCAAGTTCACGAACATTTCCAGGCCAGGGCCAGCGCACGAGGACATCCATGGTTTCGGGGGGGATAATTTCAATGTTCTTGTGCATTCTTTCCGCGTGTTTTTGGGCAAAATAGCTGACGAGGATGGGAATATCGTCAGCCCGCTTCCGAAGCGGCGGCACCGTAATGGGAAAGACCAGGAGGCGGTAATAGAGGTCGTTGCGGAATTCACGGGTGGAGACCATCTTGGCGAGGTCTCGGTTGGTCGCTGCAATCAAGCGGACATCCACCGGAATGGTTCGCGTGCCGCCCAGCCGTTCGAATTCCTGTTCCTGAAGAGCTCGGAGCAGTTTGGGTTGGAGCTCCAGCGGGATGTCGCCGACTTCATCCAGGAACAAGGTTCCCTGATGGGCCAGCTCAAGACGGCCGATCTTTTGCGAGATTGCTCCGGTAAAAGCGCCCTTTTCGTGGCCGAAGAGTTCGCTTTCAAGCAATCCGGTGGGAATTGCGGCACAGTTCAGTTTGATAAAAGTGCGGTCGCGACGAGCGCTTAGATTATGAATGGCGCGGGCCACCAGCTCTTTGCCTGTACCGGTTTCTCCCAGAACCAGCACCGTTGCATCGGTGGGGCCGACCGTTTCCACCTGTTTCAAGACACGCCTGAGAGCGGTGCTTTCTCCAATGATCTCCTCAAAGTGGTTTTCAGTGCGGATCTCATCCTCAAGATAGAGTTTTTCTTCCGCCAGCCTTTCTTTCAGTTGCGCCACCTGCCGGAAGGTTAAGGCATTATTGAGCGCCATGGCGACGTGGCCAGCCACCTGAGTGAGCAGTTCGACTTTATTTTGTTGAAATGCAGCTTCGCGGCGGCTGACAAGGTTCAAAGTCCCCAACTCCCGGTCGCGGATAACCAGCGGCAGGAAGCATGCCGACTTGATGCCTTCGGCTGCCAGCCGCCGAAGGGATGCCGGATTGCCGGGAGTGTTTGCGAGGTCATTGACGACCAGGGGCTGGCGTGAATGCATCACCTTTTCTGCCAGGCTCTGCTGGCCTGACGATAACATTTCATTCTGCAGCGAGGCTTCTGCTTGAGGCTGTTCCAGTGAAACCAGGCGCAGTTGTTTGCTGTCCTGCTCATAGAGCGCCAGAGTCGCGTATTCATGGGGCATCACTCGGCGAAGAGTTGCGGAAACAGCTCCAAACAGCTCCCGAATATCCAGGTGAGAGAGCAGAACGGAGCTGACTTCCAACAGCAGCGCTTCTTCAGCTTTCTTCCGCTCCGTAATATCCGTGGAAACACCGGCCAGCGCGTAGGGTTTTCCCGCTGAATCGAAAAGGGGGACTTTGACCGAGATGTAAGTGCGCAGGCTATCCGCCTGCCCGAAAAGTTGCTCGAACTCCATGGGGGTCCGGGAGTCGAGGACTTTTTGGTCGTTCGCCCGCAGTCTGTCCGCGATATCTTTCGGGAACAGGTCGTAATCTGTTTTCCCCAGGGCTTGCTCCTTATCAATTCCCAAGACGTCTGCAAGCTTCTGGTTGATTTTCAGGTACCGGCCTTTGAGATCCTTCAGAAAGATGGACGCCGTTGAGTTGTCCAGAATGCTTTGGAGCTGTTGTTCGCTGGATCGCAGAGCCTCCTCCGCCCGTTTGCGTTCGGTGATGTCGCGGACGACGGCCAGAACGACCAAGCCTTCCTTACTTTCGATGGGGCTCAGCAGGATTTCAACGGGGAACTCTGTTCCGTCCTTCCTTTTTGCGTAAAGGTCCAGCCCTCTGCCCATGGGTCGCATGTGCGGATTGATGCGATAATCTTGCCGATGCTGAACATGGGTTTCCCGGAAGCGGTCCGGAAGCAGAACCTCAAGGGGCCGACCCTCGATTTCCGACCTCTGGTATCCGAACATTTTTTCGGTCTGCGCGTTAATTCGAGTGATCTCGCCTTGGTCATTTGAAACAATGACGCCATCCGGTGCGGACTCAAAAAGCTGCTCGAAAAGCGCCTGGGTTTCCCGAAGCTGATCCTCGGCGCGCCGCCGCCCCAGCCTATCCAAATAGGATTCAAGCGTTTGATAATTCAGGGCATTGTCCACTGCGACGGCGACTTGCTGGGCCACCCGCTGTAGAAATGCCAGGTCCTCCTGGGTATAGGCTCCCTGGGTTTTGCTGCCGAAGCCCAGCGCGCCCAAACGGCGTTGTACTGTGGTTAGCGGAAGAACACAGTAAGACTTCATACCGTGTTCGCGCAAAACCTGCAGAGCGCGGGGAAACCGAGTTTCCTGGGCGATATCCAGCAGGACTAAAGGTTGCTGTGTTTGCCACACCCAGCCGTCACAGGAATCCTCAATCGGTGTCTCGATGGGAAGCGGAAGATTGTTCTTTCCACCTGCCTCGATGAGGTTTGACCGCATGACGCCATTGTCTGCATCGTGGAGAACGTAGTTGAGGAAATCGAATTTGACAACCCTCTGGAGATGGCCTGCCAGATCGTGAAAGAGTCCAGACAGGTCGCGGTGGCGGGCAATCAGGTCTGCGACTTCAAGCAGAGTTTGGTAGCGGTCGACACGGAACTCCGTGGGCCCACCCTGATGTTGGGAAAGACTCATATGAGCCCAAGATATCATTGGGATTAACGGCGAAGCAAGCGAAGCACCAAGGCTCCAGAAAAGATTCGCGCTTTAAGGATTGAAATGGCGGAGGAAATTCATGGGAGGGTGGAGGCGAAGCGACCGCGTTAAGTCGCGGGCCTTTGCGGAGGTCTGGCTTATGCGCCAGCTACAAACTCCGCTTTCGTACTTCCCTATCGCCTCGGAACACCCTCCCTCTGTTCTCATCATGTCGCCCGCCCTTCCGGGACGCAGTGACCTTCATCACGGTTCTCTGTGACGGATTTCCCGCGCGCCTCAGGTTGTATTCTTGGAGTCCGGAGGCCGCTCGTCTGGAAGCCCTTCCCGCTTATTCCTCACCGTCCTTTGATTTTTCCGGCCAGATCCACTTTAAATGGCTTCGTGCCCAAGTTTCGGCCCCGCGAACCTGTTGATCGAAGCCGGGGAAGGTGGCGCGCAATCTGTGAAGTATTTTGTGGGCCCAAATGTACTCAGAAGACAACAGCGATATCCCTGCTACCAGCAGCACGATGCCTGGCAGCAGGGGAAGCACCAATCCGGCCACGCCCAGCAAAAGCAAGCCCCAACCCATGAGGAGAACGACAGTTCGGTTACGCGTCCTGGCCATATTGGAGTGCCATGCCTTGTCGGCTTCCGGAAACTGTGACCTTTATTCAGGATACTTGAGTCTTGCCCGCGAAACAGTTGTAGAGCCACGCGAAGATCAGGCCTCCAATCCCTCCATCAACCAGGCCGTAGCAGGCTCCCACCAGCACGTCCACGAAATGGCGCGAATTGTGGAAGCCGGGGTAGATCGAACTGATCGCCTGAAGAAAACCTACCCCGTAGGAGGGTGCGGCAAGATTGACCAATCCGACGCATAAAATTCCCCCGGCCCAGATGATTCCAAAGGCCAATGCAATCCCTTTAATCGAAAGGCGCATGCAATTCCTCCTCGCTTTAGATTGATTGCTAACCCTGCCCTGTTGGAACACGCTCTTTTCTTAAGGATCTCTTCAAACCCCTGGGCGCCTCTGCGCTGCCGCTACGCTGCCTCCGAC